>NZ_JALKFU020000243.1 GCF_023242965.2 Frankia sp. AgKG'84/4 | reverse complement strand
CGCGCCGTCCGACGAAGCACCGTCGGGTGCGGCCGCGGCAGCGGCGCCGTCTGCCGTGGCGCCGCCGCCGTGTGCGGCGGCCACCCATGCGCGCTGTTCGATCAGTCCCTTGCGCAGGTGGTGCAGCCCTTCCTCCAGCGGGCGCCGGCGCGACTCCACCAGGCCGTCGGTGAACATCACCAGCGCCGAGCCGGGGGGCAGCGTCACGGTCATCTCGCAGAAGTCGGCACCCTCGTCCGCGACGCCGAGCGGCAGGCCCGGGTCTAGCACGAGGTAGTCCGGGTCCTCGTCGGGCAGGATCACCAGCGGGGCGAGGTGGCCGGCGTTCGCGATGACCGCCCGGCCGGTGTGCCGGTCGTACACCGCGTACATGCAGGTGGCGAGCTGCAGGCCAGGCAGCAGGCCGACGACCCGGTCGAGCCGGGACAGGACCTCCGCCGGCCCCCAGTCTTCCAGGGCGTAGGCCCGCAGGGCCGCGCGAAGCTGGCCCATCACCGCCGCCGCCTGCAGGCCACGGCCCATCACGTCGCCGATGGCGACGCCGACCCGGCCGCCGGACAGCGGGATGACGTCGTAGAAGTCCCCGCCGACCTCGGTGCCAGCGGTGCCAGGCCGATACTCCATGGCGATCTCGACGCCGTCGAGGGCGGGCGGATGGGCGGGCAACAGCGATCGCTGCAGGGTCAGTGCCGACTCCTGGGCCTCGCGGAAACGCAGGGCGTTGTGCAACGCGAGGGAGCCGTGCCGGGCCAGGTCCTCCAGCAGCGCGATCTCGTCCCTGGAGTAGAAGATCTCCGGGCGGCCGACGGTCAGCACCCCGATGACCTCACCGCCGGCCGCCAGCGCCACGTTCGCGATCGGCCCGTCCTGGATCTGGCGGAAGCGGTGGTAGGCCAGCTCGTTCGGGAACGACACCCTCGGCTGCAGATCGCCGAGCTTGGGCAGGCAGTAGACCTGCCCGGTGCGCAGCACGATCCCGGGCGGGTACTCGTCGCTCAGCCGGGGCGGGCTCGCGGCGATCATCGCCCGCAGCAGCTGGCCGATCCGCGGATGGGCGGCGAGGCAGGCGCCGAGCTGCGGGGTGTCCCCCTCCCGCACCCAGACCAGGGCGATGGTGCCGAACCGGGGCATGGCGATGTCCGCGAGCAGGCTCACGACCCGGTCGGGGTCGAGGGTCTCGCCGAGCACGAGCGCCGCGTCGGCGAGGAAGGCCGAGGGCGAGCCCGTGGCACGCTCCCGGCCGGCGGTACGCGGCCCGCCGAACAGTGTGCGCGCGAACGTCCGGGCGGTCCGCAGCCCGGCCGCCGTCGAGGTGCGCGCCCGCCGAGTCAGTGCGGCTGCCGCCGAGCCGCTGTCGCCGCCGTCGGTCCGGCCCCCCGCGGGTGTCTCGGCCTTGGCGGCAGACACCTCGAGGGGGTTCCCGGACGACGGCACGGACGACGGGGCTGCTTCCTTCTGCCCCCGCCGGAATCCGACTCCCGGGACTGGGCCGTAACGGCCAGTCACCTGGTCCACCCGAGAAAGTCTAGTTCGGTTACCTGATATCGCGCATCGCGAGAAGGTAGACCGAAGGAGGGATCGGTGCCCCATCGCCCTCCCTTCGCGGGCGTCGGCCCGCTTCGTCGGCAGACCCGAACAGTCCGCACGACCACGGCTTTCGTCACCGTCGCGGGGCCCCCGGCGGCACCCGCGCGGGATTCGATTCCGGCAGCGCCAAAGACGCCAGGAAGGAATACGTGGAGACACATCATCGCAGTACAGATCATTCCATGACCGACCTGTCCGAAAAAGACCACACGTCCGGGAGCAATATGCCTGCCCGTCACACTGGTACCGCCCAGATCGCGGAGCTCCCGGCCACCTCGACCGGAGTCGAACGGGACGCGGACTGGTGGCGGCGGGCCGTGCTCTACGAGATCTACGTGCGCAGCTTCGCGGACTCCGACGGCGACGGCGTCGGCGACCTCGCCGGCCTTCGACAACGCCTGCCGGCGCTGGCCGAACTCGGCGTCGACGCGCTGTGGATCACACCCTTCTACCCGTCGCCCATGGCCGACCACGGCTACGACGTCGCCGACCACCGCGACGTCGACCCCCTGTTCGGCACCCTCGCGGACTTCGACGCACTGCTCGCCGACGCCACCCGGGCCGGCCTCGCCGTGCTCGTCGACCTGGTGCCGAACCACTCAAGCTCGGCACACCCGGCATTTCAGGCGGCGCTGGCGGCACCCCCCGGTGATCCCGCACGCGAGCTCTACGTCTTCCGGGACGGCCGCGGTCCGCGGGGCGAGCAGCCGCCGAACAACTGGCCGTCCATCTTCGGCGGCGCCGCCTGGACCCGGGTACCCGACGGCCAGTGGTATCTGCACCTGTTCGACGCCGAACAGCCCGACTGGAACTGGTCCCACCCCGCCGTCCGCGCGGATCACGAAGCGACCCTGCGCTTCTGGCTGGACCGGGGGGTGGACGGCTTCCGCATCGACGTCAGCCACGGCCTGGTGAAGGACGCCGAGCTGCGGGACAACCCGAGCGGCCAGGTGCTGGACCCGGACAGCGGGTTCCGCGAAGAGGCCGAGCCGCGGATCTGGGACCAGGAAGGCGTGCACGAGATCTACCGCGGCTGGCGGGCCATCACCGACGGCTACACCGCCCGCGACGGGCGGCCGCGCGTACTCATCGGCGAGACCTGGGTGCGCGACCCGGCCCGGCTCGCCCGGTACGTCCGCCCGGACGAGCTGCACCTGACGTTCTCGTTCTCGCTGCTCACCGCCCCGTTCTCGGCGGCGGGCTGGCGCGCGGCGATCGAGGCCGAGAGCGCCGCGCTTGCCCTCGTCGGCGCCCCAGCGACCTGGGTGCTCTCGAACCACGACGTGGTGCGGGCGGCGACCCGTTACGGCGACGGGGAGCGCGGCATCCGGCGGGCCCGCGCCGCGCTGCTGAGCCTGCTGGCGCTGCCCGGCGTCGCCGTGCTCTACCAGGGTGACGAGTTGGCGCTGCCGCACGCGGAGGTGCCGGCGGCCGCCCGCCAGGACCCGGTCTGGGTCCGCTCCGGGGGCACCTCACCGGGCCGGGACGGGGCGAGGGTGCCGATCCCCTGGTCCGGTACGGCACCCCCGTACGGGTTCACCGCCGACGACGTGGCGCCGTGGCTGCCGCAGCCGGCGGACTGGGCGGGGCTCACCGTCCTCGGCCAGGTCGCCGATCCGATGTCGACGTGGCTGCTCGTGCGGGGAGCGCTGGCGCTGCGCCGGGCCCTGCCACAGCTACGCGGCGAGGAGCTACGGTGGCGCGACGACACCGGCGCGGGCTGCCTCGCGTTCGACCGCCCCGCACCTGCGCCTGCGATGGCATCAAAACCAGCGCAGGTGCGGGGCGGGACGGCCGCCGGGGCGCCAAAGGTGGTACCGGTGGCGGCCACCACCGTGGGGTCCGGCGGTATGACGTGCGTGATGGCCACCGACGGAGACGTCGAGTTCGCGATCGCCGGACGGCTCGTCCTCGCCAGCGGACCTGTGCGTTACGACGGTGCCACCCTCGCCCTGCCGGCGGACACCACGGCGTGGATCGCGCCGCGGGATGGATGAAGGGGCTCACCCGGCCGGTCGGCCGTGCCGGTGAAGCACAATGGACAGGTGAGCCAGCCATCCAGCCCGGCCCAGCCCACCATGACCTTCTTCGACGCCGTCGGCGGTGAACCGACGTTCCGCCGGCTGGTCGCGCGGTTCTACGAAGGGGTGGCCAACGACCCGGTGCTCCGCCCGCTGTACCCGGAGGACGACCTCGCCGGGGCGGAGGAGCGGTTGCGCCTGTTCCTCATCCAGTACTGGGGCGGGCCCAGCGACTACCAGGAGCTGCGGGGCCACCCGCGGCTGCGGCTGCGGCACGCGCCGTTCTCGATCGGCACCGCCGAACGAGACGCCTGGCTCGTCGTGATGCGCGCCGCGGTGGACTCGCTTCAGCTCCCACCGGAGCAGTTCACCACGTTGTGGAACTACCTCACGATGGCCGCGAACTCCCTGCAGAACCGGGCCGACTGACCCGTCCGCGAACGACGCCCGCCCGGCCGCCTCGTTGGCGGCCGGGCGGGCGTCATGGTCCAGTCCTGGATTGGCCTGGGATCGGATTGGCCTGGGCTCGGATCGGCCTGGGCTCGGATCGGCCTGGGCTCGGATCGGCCTGGGCTCGGATCGGCCTGGGATCGGGTCAGCTCAGTCGCGGGTCAGCTTGCGGTGGGTGACCCGGTGCGGGCGGGCGGCTTCCTGGCCGAGGCGTTCGATCTTGTTCGCCTCGTAGTCGGCGAAGTTGCCCTCGAACCAGAACCAGCGGGCCGGGTCTTCGTCGGTGCCCTCCCACGCGAGGATGTGGGTGGACACCCGGTCGAGGAACCAGCGATCGTGGGAGATCACCACGGCGCAGCCGGCGAACTCCAGCAGCGCCTCCTCCAGCGACCGCAGCGTCTCCACGTCGAGGTCGTTGGTCGGTTCGTCGAGCAGCAGCACGTTGCCGCCACGTTTGAGGGTGAGCGCCAGGTTGAGCCGGTTGCGCTCGCCGCCGGAGAGCACGCCCACCGGCTTCTGCTGGTCCGGGCCCTTGAACCCGAACGACGACACCCAGGCCCGGCTGGGCAGCTCGGTCTTGCCGACGATGATGTGGTCGAGCCCGTCGGAGACGACCTGCCAGACGTTCTTCTTCGGGTCGAGGCCGGAGCGGGACTGGTCGACGTAGGCGATGTCGACGGTGTCGCCGAGGATGAGCTCGCCGGCGTCCGGCGTCGCCTGCCCGGTCACCATCGTGAACAGGGTGGTCTTGCCAACGCCGTTCGGGCCGATCACGCCGACGATGCCGCCGCGGGGCAGGGTGAACGACAGGTCCTCGATGAGCAGCCGGCCGTCGAATCCCTTGGCCAGCTGGCGGGCCTCCATGACCTGGTTGCCCAGTCGCGGGCCGGGCGGGATCTGGATGTCCTCGAAGTCACGCGGCCGCGACCTGTCCGCCTCCGCCGCCAGCTCCTCGTAGCGGGCGAGGCGGGACTTGCTCTTGGTCTGGCGGGCCTTCGGGTTGGACCGGACCCATTCGAGTTCCTGGGCCAGCACGCGCCGCCGCTTGGCGTCCTTCTGGCCCTCCATCTTCAGCCGGGAGGCCTTGTTCTCGAGGTAGGTGGTGTAGTTGCCCTCGTAGGGCAGCGCACGGCCGCGGTCGAGCTCGAGGATCCAGCCGGCGACGTTGTCCAGGAAGTACCGGTCGTGGGTGACGGCGAGGACGGCGCCGGCGTAGCGGGCGAGATGCTGCTCGAGCCAGGCGACACTCTCGGCGTCGAGGTGGTTCGTCGGCTCGTCGAGCAGCAGCAGGTCGGGCGCTTCCAGGAGCAGCTTGCACAGCGCGACCCGGCGGCGCTCACCACCGGAGAGCAGCGACACCCCGGCATCGCCGGGCGGCAGCCGCAGCGCGTCCATCGCCTGGTCGAGCTGACTGTCGAGCTCCCAGGCGTTCGCCGACTCGATCTTGTCGATCAGATCCGACTGCTCGGCGAGCAGCGAGTCGAAGTCCGCGTCGGGCGCGGACATCTTCTCGTTGATCTCCTCATAACGGGCCAGCACCCGGCGGATCTCCCGGACGCCGTCCTCGACGTTGCCGCGGACGTCCTTGGTCTCGTCGAGCGTCGGCTCCTGGGAGAGCATGCCCACGGTGAAACCGGGGCTGAGTGACGCCTCGCCGTTGCTGGGCTGGTCGATCCCAGCCATGATCTTGAGGAGGGACGACTTCCCGGCCCCGTTGGGACCCACCACCCCGATCTTCGCTCCCGGCAGGAACGAGAGAGTCACGTCATCGAGGATGACCTTGTCACCATGGGCCTTGCGCGCTTTGCGCATCTGGAAGACGTACTGCGCCATGACGTCAACCCTAGGGCATGGCCGCCGCGACCCTCACGGCGGTGATCGGCGCCACCCCCAGGCCCGCTCACGGACGGTGACCAGTGGGATAACCTCACGCGATCGCGGGCACGGATGACAGGTGGACGGACACCGCGAGGACAACGACCCCCGGCAGGTCACCGGCCAGCGGGGCGGCGCCTGATGCGGGCCAACGACCATCGTTTCGGCCTGGCCGCCGAGGCCTACGTCTTCGGCTACCCCTTGGTCTCCACCGTGCGTCTCATCGATCGCTATGCCACAGCGGGGATTGGCTACGCCCCGGAGGCCGGCTACAACACCTTCTGCCATCAGCGCGACCTGCCCGGGCCGCGCTCCCTGTACGTCAGCGTGGACGCGGACCTGCTGACGTCGATCGCGTTGGTCGATCTCAGCCCCGGGCCGATGGTCCTGCACGTGCCCGGCTGCGGTGACCGGCCGTTCTCCGTGGCGTGCACCGACGTCTGGCGTGACAACTTCGCCTACCTCTCGGGCGAGACAGACGTCTCGTACCTGCTCGTTCCGCCCGGCTGGAGTGGACGCACTCCGCCGGACCTGCGCCGCGTCGAGGCACCGACCAGGCTGATTGCGCTGATGGCACGCATCGGCCTCGACGACCCGCAGGAGTCCCCTGCCGTCTACCGCCTCCAGGACGGTCTCCGGCTGGAGCCGTTGGACCCGGACGCACGCCGGGCGGAGGGACCACCGGAGCGTTCCAAGTCGGTGTGTGACGACCTGCGGTTCTGGGAGGAGCTACGGATCTGGCTGCGGGCCTTCCCCCCGGCGCCGACCGAGGCCGAGTACGCCCGTCATTTCGCCTCCCTCGGCATCTTCGAGGACCCGTCGCCGTACGTGGATCCGGATCCGTCGCTCGCCTGGTCGCTGCGCGGCGGCCTGCGCGCGGGCCGCGACGGGGTGGAACAGGTCGCGCAGGCCGGCCGCGCGCTGCGCGACGGCTGGTCGACGACCCCGCATGCCCTCGATTTCAACCTCGACTTCCTCGGCCCGGGCACCCGCGACGAGCCCGCCTGGCGGGTCGCGGACCGGGAGCAGGCCCGTCTCGCCCGGGCGATGGCCGCCCGCGCGCCGATCGGCATGACCCACGGCTACCAGGCGACCTGCGCGACCTGCCTGGTCGATGTCGACGGACGCCGCCTGACCGGGGCCCATCGCTACACGATGGAGCTCTCACCGCCACCCCAGGTGGCCGCCTGGTCGCTGACGATGTACGACGCGCCCGACTACTACCTCGTCGACAATCCCCAGTCCCGCTACTGGCTGGGCAGCCGCAGCCCTGGCCTGCGCCCTGGTCGGGACGGTTCGGTCCGGATCCTCCTGCAGTGCGAACCGCCCGCGGAGGACGACGAGCGGGCGAACTGGCTGCCGGCCGCACCCGGCGACTTCCGGCCGACGCTGCGCCTCGACCATCCGACCGAGGAGACGCTGGCCGCGTTCACGCCGCCGCCCATCCTGCGCGTCGGCTGATCACCGCCCCGAGACCGCGCCGCCACCGCGCCCCGCGGCGGCGAGGGTGAGCCGCAGCGGTGGTCGGGCGCCTGTGCCGACCTCGGCTGCCTGCCCGAGCGATCCGAGCACCGCGACCGGTCTCACCGCCGTGCCGCGCCCCGCCGTGCCCCGCAGGACGGGCAGGATCTGCTGGTCCACGGTCGATTCGTGACCGCCGCGGTCGGTCGCCCGCAGCGCCACGGTCACTGATGTGCCGCGCCCGGCGGGCACGGTCCGCG
>NZ_JALKFU020000242.1 GCF_023242965.2 Frankia sp. AgKG'84/4 | reverse complement strand
GGGCTGCGCGGCCCGTTGACCATCGCCGGGAACGCCGGGCTGGCACTGGCCGCCGCCTTCCTCGCCGGCAGCAACGCGGTGTGGCAGGCGGGGGCGTGCCGGTCCGGGTCGTGGGTGGCCCGCGGGCTGGGCACCCCGACGCTGCTGGACAAGGCGAGCGCGACCGCGGCACCGGACAGGCTCGGCGCCCGGCTCGGCGCTGAACGTTCGGTGGGAGCCCTCGGTGCCGCCTTCGGCGCGCTCGCGGCGGCGCTGCTGCTCGCCTTCTTCGAGGTGCGCACGGTGCTTCTGCTCGCGCTGGTCCCCGTGGTCGCCGCGGTCGCGGTGAGTGCGCACGGCACGCTCACCGGCCGGAACACCCTCGACCACGACGCGCCGGCCCAGACCCGGCCCGGTCTCGCGCTGCTGCGCGAACCGCCGCTGCGCCGGCTCGCCCTCGGCATCACCTGCTACGAGGCGTCCAACATCGCGGCGGTGCTCCTGCTGCTGCGGGCCAGCAAGCTGCTGCCCGACGGCACCGGACGGCTCAGCCAGCTCCAGGCGGTGGCCCTGCTCTACGGCCTGTTCCACCTGTCCTCGGCGGCCGCGGCGGTGTTCGGCGGCCGGCTCGCCGACCGGTTCGGCGCCGGCCGGGTGATCGCGGTCGGCGCCGCCTTCCTGCTCGGCGCGTACGCGGGCTTCTCCTTCGCCGGCAAGGGCGACGTGAGCGCGATGGTCGTCTGCTTCCTGCTCGCCGGCGCGGCCGCGGGCGCCGTCGACGCCGCCGAGTTCACCGGCGCCGGCCGCCTGACCCCGCCGCAGACGCACCGGGCGGTGTTCGGCGCGCTCTCCGGCCTGCAGAGCGCCGGGCGGGTCCTCGCGACCATCACCGCCGGCGGCCTGTGGACCCTGGTCGGCCCCGAAGCCGGCCTCCTGGTCTGCGGCCCCCTGCTCATCCTCTGCATCGCCCTGTTCACCAGAGGCACCGACCGCCCGCGTTGACGACCGCCCGCAGTCCCGTGCACCAGCTCGCTCCGAAGATAAGCGCACCGCACCCGATGCTTACCCGCGACGTCTGCCCTAAGCCCACATCGGAAAACTGTTCTGCACCGACTCCACAAATCTCACCATTTCGCGATGATAGGAGCTTCTTTCCGGATTTGGAAAACGAATATTGTGTCGAATATAGCGATGATAAGCAATAATCATCGCGGCATAGACAATCTCCATCGGGAGGAAAATAAGGTCCGCTTCATCGAGCGATTCGATCTCCCGGTACCCGCCGACTATATCCTCCATCCGCCCAAGATCAAGAAGGCCGGCCTCCTGACCAAGGCCGACAATAGTCATTCCCAGATCGAGAAGAGGGTCGTCGAGGGAGATTGTCTCCCAATCCAGAACGGAAATATGGCCACAGTCAGTTGCAATGATATTGTCCGCAAAAAGATCACCGTGGCAAAGTCTACTGGCGCGATGCCGCTTCGCCTCCGCGGCACGCACTCGCCCGAGACCCTCGGAGAGCCAGCCGCCGAATTCTTCGTCGACAAATTGCGGAATCATGCCTTCCTGCGCGTACGAGAGCCGCCGGGTACCGCATGGGACGCCACTCAGATCTGGAGCGTTAGGGTCTAGTTTATGGATGCGAGCGAGAACTCGTCCAGCCTCGGGCAGAAGCGGTTGGGGAAGAGGGTCGCGCACCTCACCGGCGATCCACCGTTTCAGGATGATCGGTCGACCGTCAAACGTGGCAATAAGGTCACCCTCGACAGTCGGAACAACCTCTGTTGTCGGAATTCCCAGTCTGAACACAGTTTTCGTGTGCGCCGCGAGCCGCCTCGCACTTGGAATATCATGATTATCAAGGATGGTCAGAACAAACTCGCCACTGGCCGAAAAGAGGTGAAAGCTGGAGTTCGCAGCGCCACCCGCCAACGGAGACAGTACAATTTCCTCGAGCGCATATTCAGCTGAGACTGCCTCCAGGTTGACCTGGTCCGCCGTTGTATAATTTGCCATAGAGCTCATTCCCCTCGTCACACTGCCGCTTCCCGTCGCCGATCGTTGACGATCTCGGTCCAACGGGCGCGGACCTGGTCCGGTCCGTCCAGCCACTGTGCCAGAGGAAGGTCCGAGGGTGGCTCGTCGCCCGCGGCCAGGTAGGTCAGCTCCCCGAGGTAGGCGAACTCCTCGCCATGGATGCAAGTGTGCAGTTGGGCTCTCGCGTCGGCCAGGAGGGTCGGTGAATTAAGTACCACAGCATGTAGACATGCCGCGAAGCGGATGTAAGCAACCGAGGATGACAGGCCAGCTTCGCCGGCCGTCCCAGCCAGATCCTCGGCCCGTTCAAGAAGATCGACGGCGATACCTGCGTCTCGCAGAAGTTCAGCGGCACGCGTGTGGATCTCTGCCCACCGAAGCGAGATACCTGTCAGCAGAGCATCAGCGCGGGCGATCTGCTCCGTGGCACGATTCCTGTCCTGGAAGGCGGCTGCGAAGGCCATGCAGGCTTGCGAGAGCGCAGCCTCGCCCGGCTGCCCGGTTGCTATTGCTTCGTCTCGACTGGCAGCGTACAGGGAGCAGGCGAGGGTAATGTTTCCCTGAGTCCACCAGAGGTCGCCGAGGACGCGCTCTCGTCGCCCTTCCGGCCCAAGGCTCTCGGCAGTGGAAAGCACCTCTGGGAAACGTCCAGCCCGGCGGGCAAGATGCACAAGACCGCGAGCCGCAATGGGAACTAGTCTGCCACCACCATCGACTACCTGTCTCATTCCTTCCATAGACTGCCGCAGGTTTCCCAGGTCGCGGTCACATTCTGCGATGAAGTATCGAGGCAGTTCCAGAAGAGAGTCTGGCAATCGACCCGAGGCCAGGACGATACGAAGCTGTTCGGCGGTTCTACCGCGGTGCTGATGCTGCCGCTGGGAAATGGCGTTCAGCGCCATCGCCAGGGCATCCACCGAGCCGTTTGTCTCGCCATTTTCGCGAAGGTGCGGTCCCGGACTGGCGGGGAGTTCAATCGACTCCCAGACAAAGTCCTGGACGTAACGGAAGGCCGCATCCTCAAGCCAGCCAAGTTCCAGATTGTAGTCCCGGGCAAGAATCATGCCTTGCCTCAGCGCAGCGACCAATTTGCTGCGATTTCCGGTTGCCTCGCTCCCGTACGCGTCGAACGCGCGTGAGGCGGCCCGCCGCCAGTCCGCGGGTGTCCATCGATCCTCACTGACCGAGTCCGTTTCGCGTACTGCCTCTCGAATAAGATCATGCAATCGATAAGGCCAGAGGATATCTCGGTCTTCGTCGATGAATGGCCGCTCAATCAGCTCCAGCACCGGAGCGTCCTGGTCCAGCCCCGCTGTGGCTGAGGCGAGTTCCACCGAGAAGGAGCCGAGGAGACTCACTGCCCGCAAAACCCGTCGGACATCCGGGGTAAGATCACGAAAGGTGCGGGCAGCGAGCGCCGGAAAGTCCAGGTTGAACTCTTCGGCGGTCGGAGTCCTGCCGTGCCTCCTATAGAGGTCCAGAAAGCGCATTACCGCCAGATCAAGATACAGCGGTAGGCCATGAGAGTTGCCAATAATCAGACTCCTTGTTGCTTCATCAATCAGCGGTCTCCCGCTCACGGTGAGGCGCTCAGAAAGATATTTCTCGCAGTCGCCGGGTGACAGGTAGCCGACAATATGCTGACGCGGCTCACCGGACGCCCCACCGGCAAGCAGGGGCCAGAATTCGGGACCTGCCCAGTCCAGCTGACCTTCGAGTTTTCTTTCTGCCCATTCCAGCCTGTTGCGGCCCGTCACGATGAAGAGGGCATTCGGCATCAGCCAGACCATGCGCTGAATCAGTCGTTCGAGGTCACGATGTACACGATCGCCTACATCCTCAAAGGTGTCCAAGAGCACGGCGAGAGTCACCGCCTTCTTTGCGGACACTTGGCTCAGGTCCCAGGCGAGCAGATGCGAGTAGTAACTGAGCGCCTCCAAGTCCGGCTCGGCCTCAAGTAGGTCGGCCAGCCGTCGGCAGTCCGCAAGAGCCCGAAGCTGGTGCCGGTGCTCTCGCAGCCCCCGGATGATCGACTTCAGTCCTTGGCCGGCCAGGGATCCGATTGTTCCCGGGAATGCCACAGCCTGGGCGACGTCGGCCAGCGCCGACTGCATCTGGTCGGACAGCGAGCGGGCGCCTGGAAACCGGTTAAACCAAGTTCGGAGGCGGAGATATTCGTCGAGCGGCTCACCTGGATGGTTTCGGCTCCAGTAACGCTGAAATGCGATGTCGAACGCTGGCATGGGCTGGCCGATCTCGGCTACCGCCAGGCGAAGGGCCAAGACCAGCGACTCGAAGTCGCTACCAACATCCCGGGACAGGTCGATACGGACTGGGATTACCCTGCCCACTTCCTGCCGCAGTGGAGGCCAGTCAGTTCCCCGGAATTCGCCTGCGGACAGATGCTCAACCAAGCCACGCGAAAACATGGACTTACCGATGCCGCCAACACCATAAAAGACGAGGACGTTCTCGCGTGGGCTTTCCAGATCTTCCACGTCAAATGCGGAGTTCCGCGTGCGCTGCGTATGCCGGGCGAGACTTTCTGCCACGGTCGCCCACTCGTCACGCCGGTCAGCGAAGAAGTCGACTGCCTTCAGCTCACGGTCATTAGAACGGAAGATCGCGCGCAGATCCGATTGAGACACGTAGGCCAACCCTCACATAGACGACCCAGCGCGTCCATTGCATCACGAAGCGCGTAAGATCGTCAAGTCGCGAATCGTTTGCTAACCCACCACCACAGATCATTATCAGTGCCAACCAAATGGCGACCGGACACTGGCGGCTGATGGATCCGGTCGTCGTCCTCGACGCCGCAGTCTGCTCGCGGCCTTCTCAACGTCGCGCCGTCCGGCGAGGAGTGCGGTCCGCTGACGGCCCTGCGGCACCTATTCGTTCGTCGCGCTGCGGCGAAGACGTAGCCGGCGGAAACCGTAGTCGACGGCTCTGTCGTCGCCGACGGCCAGGTCGGCGACGACATTCGTTAGAGCCGGTCAGGCCGACCAGGCGGTCGCCGCGCTCGACATCGGTGCGGGAAAGGTGTATTTCGGCGACCTCCCTGCGGAGGTTGTGCACCGCGATGATGGTCTGGCCGTCGAGATCGGCGTGGTGCGCGAGGACGGACGGGACTCCGCAGTCGAGCACCGTGGAGGTGCCCCAGGCGAACTCGGGGCAGCGGCGGTATGTGCGAATCATCGCGGTGAACCAGGACAGCAGTGAGCCGGGATCGTCCTGCTGGGCCGCGACGTTGACGTTCGCCGGTCCGAAGTCGCCGTCGATGAGGTCACGTTCACCATCACGTTCTCCGACCGTTCGACGTTCGGTTTCACCGCGCCCGCGAAGGACTACTCGGGTGCCAACGAGACCTATGAAAGCGGTGACACGCCCAGGGGTGGCATGGGGACCACGTCACCGAAGCCGAGCGGGAGCCCGGTGGCGAGCAACCGCTGATGACCGCCGAGCAGGACGCCGGGCCCGGTCGGCGACGAGCGGGGCCGAGCCGGCGGCTGCTGGTCGGTGGCGGTGTTGCCGCCGGCGGCGCGCTCACCGCGATCGGCGCGGACCAGATGCTGGGCTGGGACGAGCATGCTCCAGCCGCGTCGCCGGACCAGGCTTCACCGCACGGCAGCCGGACCGAGCCTTTCCACGGCGTCCATCAGACCGGGATCGCGACAGTGCCGCAGGCCCACGCGACGTTCCTCGCCCTGGACCAGCGCGACGGGGTCGACCGCGACGGCCTCCGCCGGATGCTACGCATCCTCACCGATGACACCGACCGGCTCACCCGGGGCGAGCCGGCGCTGGCCGACTCCAAGCCGGAGCTCGGGCTCGTACCAGCACGGCCGACGGTGACCTTCGGGTTCGGCCCCGATCTGGTCGCGCGGGCGGCCGGTGACGCGGCGGTGCCTTCGTGGCTGCGCGCACTACCGCCGTTCTCCATCGACCGGCTGGATCCCGCCTGGACCGGTGGAGACCTGCTGCTGCACCTCGGCGCTGCCGATCCCGTGACGGCTGCTCACGCCGCGCGGATGCTGGTGAAGGACTGCCGTGGCTTCGCCGCCGTGCGCTGGCGGCAGACCGGATTCCGCCGCAGTCACGGCGCCGAACCCGCGGGCACCACGATGCGAAACCCATTCGGGCGGATCGACGGATCCGCCAACCCGACGCCCGGCACCGTCGAGTTCGACCGGCTCGTCTGGTGCGGCGCGGACCACGACTGGCTCGCTGGCGGCAGCAGCCTGGTGCTGCGCCGCATCGCGATGAATCTTGATAAATGGGACCGTCTGGACCGCTCGGATCGCGAGCAGGCCGTCGGCCGCTCGCTGTCGAACGGGGCCGCTGACGGGCTCCCGGGAGCATGACGAGCCGGACTTCACCGCGACGACGACGATCGGCTTCCCGGTCATCCCCGACTTCTCTCATGGTCGACGAGCCCGTTCCGACAACCCGGCGGAACGGATCTTCCGCCGCTCCTACAACTACGACGACAACCCGGCGGACGGGCAGGTGTCGAACTCCGGCCTGTTGTTCGCCTCGTACCAAGCCGACGTGAGCAGCCAGTTCGTGCCCATCCAGCGCCGGTTGGAGGAGCTCGACCTGCTCAACGAGTGGATAACCCCAGTGGGCTCGGCCGTGTTCGCGCTGCCGCCGGGATGTGCCCGCGGTGGGTTCGTCGGCGAGACGCTGCTGGCCTGAGCGGATGATCGGCGCGGTCCGCCGGTGTGCCACCGCGGGCCCTGGCTCGCGGTGGCACACCATGGCGTGGCTCGCCCAGTGGTGGTTCGCCTAGTCGTGGTCCGATCGTCAGCCAGCGACGGTCAGCGCGGCGCGGAGCACCTCCCGGTGGCCAGGCGGGAGTGCGCGGGCGAAGTGACGGAGCACGTCGTCAGGCCGGTCGCCGCGACGCAGAAAATCGATCATCTGGATGGCGGCGTGCTGCTCCGCGCGTTGCAACGGCCGGTAGGCGAAGCCCCGGCCGTGTGGCGCGCGGTCCGCCAGACCTTTGGCGACCAGCCGCAGCAGGGTGGTCGCCACGGTGCTCTGGGCCAAACCGCCGCCCAGGCGATGCTGAATCGCAGTGGGCATGAGCGGTTCACCGGCGGACCAGAGCAGGGCGAGAACGGCCCGTTCCAGTTCGCCTGCGGCACGCCTGGTCGCGGATGCCGCGGGCACCGCCGGGACCGCCGGGACCGCCGGCTGGCGAGCAAGGCCAGCGAGGCCAGCGGGGTCGGTCAAGGAGGGAGTTCTGAGGCTCACGGTGTCTCCAGGAAGCGTTGGTCCCCGCGCGCGGCTCATGGCTCGACCGTCCACGGATCGCCCGACGCACTGGCAGGCCAGTGGTCACCCGCGCGGGTGATGCGCCGCGACCGGGCAGGTCGACGTCCCCGGGGAAGGTCCCGGGACGTGGGGCCGCGCTGGTTCGGCGCAGGGTGGAAGTGCGAAGAACAGCGGTGCGCGCGACCCCGCCGCCGGTCAAGTCCGTGCGGGGGCGCGGGCGCGTCAGAGCAACGCTGTGCGGGGTGGTCCCCGCCTCGCGATCGCATGGCGCAGCGCCAGCAGTCGGGCGCCCGGCCGGCACGGGGAGAGCGCGGGCAGGCGAGCGGGGCCCGGGAGAGGGAGGACCGCCGTACGGCGGCGCCACCGCCGGGC
>NZ_JALKFU020000241.1 GCF_023242965.2 Frankia sp. AgKG'84/4 | reverse complement strand
GCGCCGGCCTGCCTGCGTGCCCGCCCGCCGGCCGGCCGCGGAGTCCGCGCGGCGGGTGTTCTCGCCCCCGCTGTTCGGCGGTGGCGGGCCGAGACCGTATCTCGCCGCCCGTTATGGCCCGGTGACGAGATGGGCGGGTCGTGACCAGCCCGGCGTGACGTGCCCGGCGGAATGGGTGCCGGGTGGCCCACGAAGCGT
Source organism: Frankia sp. AgKG'84/4 (assembly GCF_023242965.2). GTDB lineage: Bacteria > Actinomycetota > Actinomycetes > Frankiales > Frankiaceae > Frankia. Next base: position 7,502 of record NZ_JALKFU020000241.1, on the reverse strand, counting down.
GTTGGATCAATGGCGGCCCGTTCGAACAGTGGTCCCGTAACCCATCCGTCTTCAGGGGCTACCCCGTGTTCTGCGACACTGCGCTGCATGGACGCAGTGATGCTTGTCGGCGGTCAGGGGACCCGTCTACGACCACTCACGATGTCGGCGCCCAAGCCGATGTTGCCCGTCGCGGGGGTGCCGGTCACGGCGCACATGCTGGCCCGGGCGCGGGACGCCGGGATCGGTCGGGTGGTCCTCGCGACGTCGTACCGGGCGGAGGTCTTCGAGGAGTACTTCGGCGACGGCTCGGCGCACGGTCTGGAACTCGAGTACGTCACCGAGACGGAACCCCTGGGCACCGGTGGCGCGATCCGCAACGTCGCCGGGCGGCTGCGTGGTGATCCCGACGACCCGGTAGTGATCTTCAATGGTGACATCCTGTCCGGCCTGGACATCCAGGCGCTCGTCCGGCGCCACCGGGAGGCCGAGGCGGCCGTGACCCTGCACCTGACCGAGGTGGAGGACCCGCGGGCGTTCGGTGTGGTCCCGGTCGACGGCGAGGGCCGCGTCACCGCGTTCCTGGAGAAGACCCCCGACCCGCCCACGAACCTGATCAACGCCGGTTGCTACGTGTTCCGCCGCTCCGTGATCGACACGATCCCGACCGGTCGGCCGGTGTCGGTCGAGCGGGAGACTTTCCCCGGCCTGCTCACCGCCGGCACGCCGCTTCTCGGCTTCCCCGACAGCACCTACTGGCTCGACCTCGGCACGCCCGCCGCGTTCGTCCAGGGCAGTCGGGACCTGGTGACCGGGCGGATGGTCTCCTCGGCGCTGCCGGGCCCGGTCGGGGACTGCCTGGTGCTCACGGGCGCCCAGGTCGCCTCCGACGCCAAGGTCGGCGGCGGAGCCACCATCGGCGCCCGGGCCCGGGTGGGCACCGGTGCGGCGGTGGACGGCGCGGTCGTCTTCGACGACGCCGTGGTGGAGGCGGGAGCTACCGTCCGCGACAGTGTCATCGGGCGCGGGGCGCTCATCGGCGCCGGCGTCGTGCTCGATGGGGTGGTGATCGGGGACGGCGCGGTCGTCGAGCGGGGCAACGAGCTGCGCGCGGGCGCGCGGGTGTTCCCCGGCGCCGTGCTCGCCGCCGGTGCGGTCCGCTTCAGCTCGGACCGCACCTGACGCGGACGCCCCCGGGTGTGGCCCAGGTGTCCCCGCAGGTGCGAAAGCTGGTCAAGGGGCGCGGACACTCGCTGTGAATGCGGCGATTTACGGCTGATGACGGGGACAATCGGCGCCATGAGGTTCAGCGTGGAACGCGACGTGCTCGCCGACGCGACCGGCTGGGCCGCCCGAAATCTGCCCAGTCGGCCCGGTCTGACGGCGAATGCCCTGACCGGCCTGCTGCTCGACGCGACCGCGGGCTCCGCGGCCGCCGCCGGCCTGGTGGTCTGCGCGTTCGACACGGAGGTCGCGGTGCGGGCCCCGGTCGCGGCGACGGTGGAGCAGCCCGGGCGGGCGCTGGTGCCGGGCCGGCTGCTGGCCGACATCGTGCGCAGCCTGCCGGCGGCGGTGATCCAGGTCGACACCGAGGGCGACCGGCTGCTGCTGCGCTGCGGCAGTGTGCGGTTCACCGTGCCGCTGATGGACCCGGCTGACTATCCGGAGCTGCCGAGCTTCCCCGCACCGATCGGGGAGGTCGACACCCTCGGCTTCGCGGAGGCGGTCGGCCAGGTCGCGCCGGCCGCGGGCCGGGACGAGACGGTCCCGGTGCTGACCGCCGTCCGCCTGGAGATTTCCGGGCGCGGGCTGAGCCTCGCCGCCACCGACCGCTACCGCCTGGCCGTCCGGGGAATTCCCTGGCAGCCGACCGTCGAGGACCCCTGGGCGCTCGCCCATGTCCCGGCCAAGGTCCTCGCCGACGTGGCCCGCACCCAGACGTCGGCGTCCCGGATCGTGGTCGGGCTCGACGTCTCCGACCCGGCGGGGGCGCGGCTGGGGTTCGCCGCGGCCGGCCGGCAGACGATCGTCCGCCTCATCGACGGAACCTTCCCCAACTACCGCAAGCTGCTGCCCGAGACGGTCGCCCACGTCGCCACCGCCCAGACCGCCGAACTGGCGGCGGCGGTCCGCCGGGTCGCCGTCGTCGCCACCCGCACGGCGCCGCTGCGCTTCACCTTCACCCGGGACCAGGTCGTCGCCGAGGCCGGTGACGGCGGCGGGGCGCAGGCCAGCGAGACGATCCCCGTCGAGTACACGGGCCCGGAGCTGTCGGTGCTGCTCAACCCGTCCTACCTGCTGGACGGGTTGGGAGCGGTGGAGGACGACGAGGCAACGATCGGCTTCGTCGCCGCCGATCCGGCGCAGGCCAGCGCGCGTCCCGTGGTGCTGACCGGCAAGGACAGCGGCGGGCGGGGGTCCCCGGACGGCGGTGCCTTCCGCTACCTGCTGATGCCGATCCGCACCGACACGGTGTCCTGAGCGTCCCCGCGGGCGGGGACGCTCAGGCTTGACGTTAGGGCTCAGGGGGCGGGCGTCGGGTTGCTCGGCGCCACCGTCATGGTTCCCGAACCCGGGGCCGGTGTGGCCGAGCCGCTCGCGGCGGCGGCCAGCGGGCCGTCCGCGGAGACGTCGAGGGTGCCGCCCTGCGCGCCCGACTCGGGGGCGGTCGGGGAGTCCCACGTCGCGCCGGCCGGGTCCGGGTTGGCGTGCTTGGCGACGAAGTCCTTGATGACGTCCGCGGACACCGTGGTGCACCGCTGGGTGCGGTCCCAGGCGGTCAGGACGAAGTGCTTGCCCTGCGCAAAATTCCCGCGGGTCCAGGGCACGCCGATGAACCGCGGGCCGGCGTCCGCCGCCAGCGACTTCAGCTTCGCGACCTGGTCGGCAGGCAGACTCGGGTCGTACCAGCCGACGATGAAGCCGTGCTCCAGGTTGTGCACGGCACGTTCCACCGGAATCTTCGACCTGGGGTTGTAGAACGAGATGCCATCGGGCAGCGGATCGGGATTGTGGCTGCCGGAGGATGGCGGCGACGCCTTGTAGTCGACCGTGGTGGTGACGTGGGTGCTGCCCTGGGAGGCGTCGTTCACCGTGCCCGTGCAGCCGGCCGCGGTCGCCGCGGACGAGCCGGAGGCCACGTAGCCGACCTGGCGCGTCTTGCCCTTGGCGTTGTTGTCGGAGATCGCGTAGATGATGATTCCGACCAACAGGACAAGCGCGACACCACCAGCCGTGCCGTAGATGAGCAGCGCGCGGCGGCGTTCCTTGCGCTTCTGCTCACGTCGCAGCTGATCGAGCCGGGCGTTGCGTTCGGTGTTCTTCTTCCCCACGGTCGCTGATCCTACGAAGTGTCGAACCACTTAGCACCCGCAGGATGCATGCGACCCGCCGGTGAGCACCCGGACGAGCCGGACCGGGTGCATCAGGTGACCCCCACATCGCCGCGTTTCCCCCGGTAGTCGGCCGTACCCGGCACGGCCCCCCTCAGCGGTACAGCAGGTACTCGTCCGGCTCGCGTGGCGCCCGGGGGGCTGCCGCAGCGGCGGCGTGGCCGACACCGACCGTGCCCACGGGAACCCAGTCGGCCGGCAGGTCCAGCACGCGGGTCACCACGTCGGCGCAGAACAACGTCGAGGACACCCAGCAGGAGCCGAGCCCCTCGGTGGCGAGCGCGACCAGCAGGTTCTGCACCCCCGCGCCGACGGCGACGGTGAACATCCGCTCCTCGGCGCGGGCGCGCCGTTCATCCGGGTAGGGATGCGCACCGTCCAGCGCCATGATCGGCACGATCAGCAGCGGAGCCCGCCGCAGCACCTCGCCGCGGCGCAGCCGCCGGCCGACCTGCGCCTCGTCGAACCCGTCGCGGCGCAGGTCGTCGGCCCAGGCGGCGGCCATCGCGGCAAGCAGCTCCGCGCGCCGCTCGGCGACGATCACGAACCGCCACGGCGTGGTGTGGTGCGGGGCGGGAGCGGTCAGCGCCGCCGCGACCGCGCGGCGCACCGCGGTCGGATCGACCGGGTCGGCGGTGAACTCCCGCACCGTGCGTCGCTCCGACAGCGCCGAGCGGCGGGCCTCCAGCGTCCCGAGGCGGAACATGTCCTCGCCGGGCGGGCGCACCAGCGACCGGGCGCCCCGCCCGTCGTCCGCGAGCCAGGTGTAGCCGCGGACGACGGCTACCGGGGTCGCCCCGAGCTTGCCCTTGACCAGGTCGGCGGCGGCGGCAAGCTCGTCGGCCTCGGCGACCTCGGTCATGCCCAGCTCGTTGCCGTAGCCGTCGACGTCGCCGATGTGGCTGCGCAACGCCGCCATGCCGGCGACGCCGATCGCCAGGTCCGTCAGGCCCTTGCGCCACGGCCGCCCGGCCGTGTCGGTGACCACCACCGCCACGTCCACCCCGAGCCGGGCGGCGAGGCCCGCGCGTAGGCCGGCCGCGCTCGCGTCGGGATCCACCGGGAGCAGCGCGATCGAGTCGGCCGCCACGTTCGAAGCGTCCACCCCGGCACTGGCCAGGACGAGCCCGTGACGCGTCTCGACGATCCTGGTCGGCCCCCGGCTGGCGACCTCGCGGACGGTCTCGGTGTCGATCGCTGCCTGCCGGACGGCCTCCCGGTTCCCGCCCGCCGGGACGAGCCGTCCCTCCGCCTTGGAGACGATCTTCGAGGTGACGACGAGGACGTCACCGTCGGCGAGGGGGCGCCCGCTCGCCACGGCGCCGGCCACGACCGCGGCGAGGTCGTCACCCGGCCGCACCTCGCCGATGCCGGCGAGCCCGAAGACCTCCAGCTCGGCGCTCGGCGGCTGCCCGGCGGCCGCGTGGTCGTCAGACACCGGCGAGCTCCAGCGCCGCCCGCACGATCGCCTCGGTCGCGGGCAGGTCGGTCATCAGCAGCGGCCGGGACGCCACGACGGCGCCGGGCACCACCGCGGCGGCGTCCGCGGTGTCCACCAGCCAGCCGTCGAGCAGCCCTGTCGGCGCCGCCTGGCCGTCCGTCGGCGGGGTCACGGCATCGCTCGACCCCTGGCCTGCCCGTCCCCGGCCTGCCCGTCCCCGGCCTGCCCGTCCCCGGCCGCCATAGTGCGCCCCGACGGCCTGTGCCGAGGTCTCCACCCCGATCGCGGTCAGGCAGGCGTCTGCCATCCCCCGCACCGCCGCCCCGCCGATGATGGGGGAGACCCCGACGACGGGTGCCGCGGTGCTGGCCACCGCGTCGCGGATGCCGGGTATCGCCAGGATCGTGCCGATTGACACCACCGGGTTCGACGGCGGGAACAGCACCACGTCGGCCTGGCCGATGGCGTCGAGCACGCCGGGCGCGGGCGTCGCGGACTCGGCCCGCAGCGCGACGATGGCCTGCGCCGGGACGGCGGCGCGCAGCCGCAGCCACCATTCCTGGAAGTGCACGGCGCGCTGGCCGCTCTCGTCGGTGATGACGACATGGGTCTCGACCCGGTCGTTCGTCATCGGCAGGAGCCGGACCCCGGGCTGCCACCGATCGCAGATCGCCCGGGTGACATCGGCCAGCGGGTGGCCGGCGTCGAGCATCTGGGTGCGGACGAGGTGGGTCGCGAGGTCCCGGTCGCCGAGGCCGAACCAGGCCGGGCCGACACCGTAGGCGGCGAGTTCCTCGGCGACGACGAACGTCTCGCCTTCGCGTCCCCAACCACGTTCGGCGGAGATGGCGCCGCCGAGGGTGTACATCACGGTGTCCAGGTCAGGGCAGATCCGTAGACCGTGCAGGGTGATGTCGTCGCCGGTGTTGCCGATCACCGTGATGTCGGCGTCGGGCAGGGCGGCGCGTACGCCGCGCAGGAAACGGGCGGCGCCGATTCCGCCGGCCAGGGCTGTCACTCTCACAACATTCGATCCTGGCACCGACGTGCGCGTGGTCGCCCACCGGCCGGTCCGGGCGCACCGGCGAGGCCGGTGGCGTCCCGGGCTGGCCCGGCCGGGCGGAGTCGTCAGCCGAGTTGGGGCCGGGCGAACAGCGGCGCCACCCAGCCGGTGAACTCCGTCCGCGCGGGCAGCGCGGAGTCCTTGCAGAAGGCCGCGAGCAGGAAGTGCACGAGGTGGCTGGTCGGCCGGGTCGGCGCGGGGTTGGCGAGGCCGCCCTCGATGGTGGCGACGACCGCGTCGGCGGCGAGCGCGCGGTCGGCCTCGGGCACCAGGTCGTGCACCGCGGCGAGCGCCAGGCCGTGCAGCCATTCGTGCAGCCGCTCGTGGTACTCCATCACCGGCTCGGCGTGCGGCGCGCGCTCCGCGACGCAGGGGTGCAGCGTGCGCCGGCGCTCCACCGAGTCGAGGCCGAGGAAGAGCTTCTCTGCCGGGTCGCCGGGAAGGCCGGTGATCCGTTCCACCTCGACGTCGAGCAGGCGGTTGAGCACCGCGGCGAACGCGTGGTCCTTGGAGCGGAAGTACCAGTAGACGCTGCCGGGCTCGATCCCGGCGGAGCGGGCGATCTCGGCGATCGAGGTTCCGGCGAAGCCGCGGGCGAGGAACTGCTCCTCGGCGACGGCGAGCAACGCCTCGATCCGCTCCTCGCGGGGCACGTCCTGCCGATTTCGTGGCACCTGATCAGCGTAGCGACTTCGACCCGGCGATGAGCGGTGATTGGCCGAGCGGCACACCTGGCGATGCTGCGATACCCAGCTCGCACACCCTTCACACCTACGAGTTTTGAGTGGTGATGTGAATCACGTCTCTCGCGGTTGCGGTTCGGGGCTGTCGGCGTGCGTAGACGAAAGTCCAGGTCAGTAGGGGTATATCCAACGAGTCTGCCGGATGGGTAGTTGCTCGTCCGGGGATGACCGGTACGTCACCGCCGCGTCGGAGTGCCGACACCCGCCCTTATGTGTCGTCCGTCACGCGGCTTCTCTTGATTCCGGTTAGAGAGGGTTGTGTGATGAACACGAGCTCTCCACGTCGCTGGAAGGACCCTCATGTCCGAGGTCAGGACCACCAAGAGTCTCGAAGCGCTGTCCGCCTCCCTCAACCGCGCCCTCGCCGGCGCGCGCGCTCCCCAGGTCGTCGCCGCCCGTCGGGCGCAGATGCGGCAGGCCGCCGCGTCGCCGGCCCCGGACGGCGCCGCTCGGGCGCATCATCGAGCCCACGCCGTCAACGACGTGCTGGCCGCTCGTTCCCGGACGAACATGCTGATCGGCACACTCGAACGACTGCGGCGCCCGGCCACCGGCTGGCGTGCCGGCCGGGTCACGCCCTGATCCCCTGACCCGCGGCGCTCAGGCCGCCGCCGGCTCCCCGGCCGGCGGCCCGGGCGCCAGGCGGCCCGGGGGATGTTTTCGTCGCCCTGCGCGCTTATCCCTTCGACGCTGTCCCTTCGACATCGATGACGGCGGGCAGGTCCCGCCGGCGGCCGGCGGCGTCCCGTCCCCGCCGCTCGGGAACAGAGGAAGACATGACAACAACGGTGGCGACATCCGACGGAGCGGACGGCCCGAGGCTAGGCCCGGGCGATGCCCCGGGGCGGGCGGAGGCGTTCGGGCCGGCCGGCACGCCGTCACCG
>NZ_JALKFU020000240.1 GCF_023242965.2 Frankia sp. AgKG'84/4 | reverse complement strand
CCCCCCCCCCCCCCCCCCCCCCCCCCCCCCCGTTTTTTAATAATCCGCCGACCACTGATATATAAAGTTATATGTTTTGGTCGGCAGGTTATTATTTTTATAAGAGACTGGTGCGGGGGGGCGTGTCACGATCTCGATCCTACGAGTGCGGCGCGCCGGTCACGGCCGGCGCCCGCCCGCGCCACCGCCCGGACGTTCGGGTCCGTCAGCTGGAAGGGCGACTCGTCCGGGTTGTGCCGGTCGCTACTGTCGAGCCCAGTAGCGAGGGCGGGAGTGACAGGTGACGTGGACCTACGAGGCGGCGCGGGCCGCGCTGGACGAATCGGTGGACCTGGAGAAGCAGGCGATCACCGCTGAACCGCCGGTGCCCAGCCTGGAACGGATGCGGGAGCTCGCGAACCGGCTCGGCGACCCGCAGCACCGGGTCCCGGTCATCCACCTGACCGGCACCAATGGCAAGACGTCGACGGCCCGGATCACCGCCGCCCTACTCGACGCCGCCGGCCTGCGGGTCGGCCTCTACACCAGTCCGCACCTGGAACGGGTCAACGAGCGGCTCGCCGTGGGCGGCCGGCCGATCGACGACGACGAGTTCGCCGGCGCGGTCGGGGCCGCGGTGGACGCCGCGGCGACGATGACGTCCCGGCCGACCTTCTTCGAACTGCTGACCGCCGCGGCCTACCACTGGTTCGCCGAGCGGGCCGTGGACGTCGCGGTCGTCGAGGTCGGCCTGCTCGGCCGCTGGGACGCCACGAACATCGCGGACGGCCGGATCGCCGTCGTCACCGGGATCGGCGCCGATCACCTCGACTATGCCGGCAGCATGGCCGGCGTGGCCCGGGAGAAGGCCGGCATCGTCAAGCCCGGCGCGCGGCTCGTGCTCGGCGACGTCGAGGCCCGGTTCGACGACGTGTTCGCCGCGACCCCGGCCTCGACCGTGCTGCGCCTGGGCCGGGACTTCGCGATGGAGCGCGGGCGGCCCGATCCGGCGGGGCGCCGCGGGGACCTGCGCACGCCGCGGGCCCGCTACGACGATGTGCTGCTGGGGCTGCACGGCGCCTACCAGGACGACAACGCCGCGTGCGCGCTCGCGGCGGTCGAGGCGTTCCTCGAGCGCCCGCTGCCGGCCGAGGTCGTCCGGGCCGGGCTCGGTGCCGTGCGGGCTCCGGGCCGGCTGGAGATCCTGGGCCAGGCGCCGCCGCGGGTGTTGGACGGCGCGCATAACCCCGCCGCCGCGGCGGCGCTGGCGAGGTCGCTCGTCGAGGAGTTCCCGGGGCGGCGCTGGACGGTCGTCTACGGCGCGCTGCGCGGGCACGACTTCGAGGGAACCCTCGCGGAGCTACCCGGCGACCGGATCGAGGCGCTGGTCTGCTGCGAGCCCGACTCGCCGCGCGCGATCCCGGTGGACCAGGTACTGGCCGCCGCCCGCCGGCTGGGGCACACGGCGATCGAAGCGACCTCTGTGGCGGCCGCGACGGCGCTTGCCACCAGGAGGGCCGGTCCGGACGGGGCGATTCTCGTGACCGGGTCCTTCTACCACCTCACGGAGGCGCGCCGAGGGCTGGCGACACCGCGACGGTGAGCCAACAGCCGCCCCGTTCGGGCGGGCTCGGCCCGGCCCGGCTGGCCGCCGGCCTCAGGCGGACTTCTCCTGGCGGGGCGCCCGCTTCGAGGCGACGTCCCTGGGCACGAGCGTCGGGTTGACATGTTCGAGGACGACCTCGCGGGTCACGACCACCCGGGCGACGTCCTTGCGGCTCGGGATGTCGTACATCACCGACAGCAGCACCTCCTCCATGATTGCCCGCAGGCCACGGGCGCCGGTGCCGCGCAGGATCGCCTGGTCGGCGATGGCCTCCAGCGCGTCGGAGGTGAAGTCGAGATCCACGCTGTCCAGCTCGAACAGCCGCTTGTACTGGCGGACGAGCGCGTTCTTCGGCTCGGTGAGGATGCGGATCAACGCCTCGCGGTCGAGGTTCGACACGCTGGTGATGACCGGCAGGCGGCCGATGAACTCGGGGATCATGCCGTACTTGAGCAGGTCCTCCGGCATGATGTCGCCGAAGACGTCGGTGGCGTCCGGGTCGTCCTTACCGTGCAGCACGGCGCGGAATCCCAGCGACTTCTTGCCGATCCGGGACTCGATGATCCGGTCCAGCCCGGCAAAGGCGCCACCCACGATGAACAGGACGTTCGTCGTGTCGATCTGGATGAACTCCTGGTGCGGGTGCTTACGGCCCCCCTGCGGCGGCACGCTCGCGGTGGTGCCCTCGAGGATCTTCAGCAGCGCCTGCTGCACGCCCTCGCCCGACACATCCCGGGTGATGCTGGGATTTTCCGACTTACGGGCTATCTTGTCGACCTCGTCGATATAGATAATGCCCGTTTCAGCCTTCTTGACGTCATAATCGGCTGCCTGAATAAGCTTGAGCAGGATGTTCTCGACATCCTCGCCCACGTACCCGGCCTCGGTGAGCGCGGTCGCGTCGGCGATGGCGAACGGGACGTTGAGCATCCGGGCAAGTGTCTGCGCGAGCAGGGTCTTGCCACATCCCGTCGGGCCGAGTAGCAGAATGTTGCTCTTGGCGAGTTCGACCTCGCCCTTACCGCCCTCGCCGCCGCCGGAACCGCCGGCCTGCACCCGCTTGTAGTGGTTGTACACCGCGACGGAGAGGGTCTTCTTCGCTGTCTCCTGGCCGACGACGTAGCCGTCGAGGAACTCGTAGATCTCCCGAGGCTTGGGAAGCTCGTCCCACTTGAGCTCGGAGGACTCGGAGAGCTCCTCCTCGATGATCTCGTTGCACAGATCGATGCACTCGTCGCAGATGTAGACGCCAGGGCCGGCAATGAGCTTTTTCACCTGCTTCTGCGATTTACCGCAGAACGAGCACTTGAGCAGGTCACCGCCATCACCGATGCGTGCCACCGAGGACTCAGTCCCTTCGTCCAGACGATGGTGTCGCCTGCATGTCAGGGGCGGTTGACACCGCCCGGTCGTCGCGTGTCTGCCTGCAACCATCCCCGTGGGGACGGTACCCCGCCAAGCGACCCGGTGAGTGCCCTATCGCTCGGCTCATACCGGTCAGCCTACGGTCACCTCGGCCTCCCCCGCGCGCCCATGCCGTCCCCTTAGGCCAACGCGTCACACCTCGAACCCGCTGACCGGATTCAATCCCGTCGGCGCGCCGTGCGTGGTATCCGCGCCGGAGCAGATTCACGGGCTGCAATCGCTCCGGCGCGGGTCGCGCGCCGGCGGGGACCCACCTCAGCTGCTGGTGGCCAGCCGGGAGGACTTGCGGGTCTTGATGACCTCGTCGATGAGGCCGTATGCCTTGGCCTCGTCGGCGCTGAAGATCTTGTCCCGCTCGGTGTCCTTGCGGATCTGCTCCTCGGTCTTGCCGGTGTGCCCGGCCAGCATCCGCTCGAGCAGCGAGCGCATCCGAAGGATCTCGCGCGCCTGGATCTCGATGTCGCTGGACTGGCCCTCGCCCTGCGCGGAGGGCTGGTGGATCAGGATCCGGCTGTTCTCCAACGCGAACCGCTTGCCCGGCGTCCCCGCCGCGAGCAGCACCGCCGCCGCCGACGCCGCCTGCCCCATGCAGATCGTCGAAATATCCGGACGCACGAACTGCATCGTGTCGTAGATCGCCGTCAGCGACGTGAACGACCCACCCGGCGAGTTGATGTAGATCGAGATGTCCCGGTCCGGATCCTCCGACTCCAGGAACAACAACTGCGCCATCACATCGTTCGCCGACACATCATCGATCTGCACACCCAGAAAGACGATCCGCTCCTTGAGCAGCTTCGAGTACGGGTCCATGCCGTACTCGCCGCGGGAGGTCTTCTCGATGATGTTGGGCAGGACGTAGCGGCTCTGCGGTGCGGCGGCCTGGCGGGCCTGCTCGGACCGCATCTGCTGGTAGAGGGTCTCGTGGAACATGTGGCTGCCTCCGGGAACGGATGACGGTGGCGGTCCGGCCGAGCGGGGACCGCTCAGCTCACCGGGCCTTCGCTGGGGACCTGGCGGGCCTGCTGGACGACGTGGTCGACGAAGCCGTAGTCCTTCGCCTCCTCGGCGGTGAACCACCGGTCCCGGTCGGAGTCGCGCTCGATCTGCTCGATCGGCTGACCGGTGTGGAAGGCGATTCGCTCCTGCATCATCCGCTTGGTGTAGAGCATCTGCTCCGCCTGGATGGCGATGTCCGAAGCCGTTCCGCCGATACCGCCGGACGGCTGGTGCATCATGATCCGCGCGTGCGGCAGCGAGTAGCGCTTGCCCGGCGCGCCGGCGCAGAGCAGGAACTGCCCCATGGAGGCGGCCAGGCCGAGCGACACGGTCGCGACGTCGTTCTCGACGAACTGCATCGTGTCGTAGATCGCCATGCCCGCGCTCACCGAGCCACCCGGCGAGTTGATGTAGAGGAAAATGTCTCGGGTCGGGTCCTCGGCGTTGAGCAGCAGGAGCTGCGCGCAGATCGTGTTGGCGATCGAGTCCTCGACCACTGATCCGAGGAAGACGATCCGGTTGGCCAGCAGGCGGTTGAACACCTGGTCGTCGAAGGCTGGTCCACCCTGGCCGGGCGAACGGAGCTCCGGACCGGGCAGGCGCGGAACTGCGAGGTTACTCACGGTCAGCTCCTCGGCTTCCTCACATGGGGCGGCTGATTGACCGGCTCGACACTATCTGTGACACGCGCGAGTTCCGGCCCTTCAGGCTCGATGTTCGCGCTGGGCGTGAGGACCGGCCAGTCCGGACGGCCGCACCGGCGACGGGCCGCGACATTCGGCGACGCAGGGTCGACATTCGCCGGCTCACATCGGGCACGGCGCCCTTCCGACCCCATGCGGGGCAGGTCCGAAATGTCCCTACCCCCGCACGGTGACCGCCCAAACGGTGATGGCCCCCGGACCGGGTCCGGGGGCCATCAGGGTTCTCAGTCGACGTCAGACGTCCCGGTCACCGGCACCGCCGGTGGTCGTGTCGGCGGCGTCCGTGACGCCCGCGGGCTCGTCGTCGGCGGCCTCGACCTCGGCGGCCTCGACCTCGGCAACCTCGGCCCGCGCGGACTCGTCCTCGTCCTCGGCGTCCTCGGCGTCCTCGGGCGCGGGGCGGGCCGGCAGCGCGAGCTGCACGTCGTTGCCCTCGCCGTCGACGACTTTCGCGTTCTCGAGGAGCAGGAAGAGCGCCTTGGTCCGCAGCACGTCGGCCATCAGCGCCTGCAGTCCCTCGCCCTGGGCGAGCTGCTGGGCGTACACGTCGGGCTGCATGCCGGACCGCTGGGCCCGCATGATGACCTGCTCCATGAGCTCGCCCTGGTCGATCCCGATCGACTCGGCGTCGATGACCGCGTCCAGGATGAACTGCGAGCGGATCGCCTTGCCGGCCGTCTCCCGGACCTCCGCGTCGAACTCCTCGGCGGACTGGCCGAGCGTCTCGAGGTAGCTGGCGCGGTCGGTGCCAATGTGCTCCAGCTCGTGGGTCAGGCGGTGCTCCCGGGCCTCGATCTCCCCGGTGAGCAGCGAGTCGGGAACCGGCACCTCGACCCGCTCGAGCAGGCTCTCGAGCAACTTCTCCCGGGCCTGGCCGACCTGCTCGGTGCGGCGCGACTGCTCCAACCGACCGCGGACGTCCGCCCGCAGCTCGTCGAGCGTGTCGAACTCGCTGGCGGTGGTGGCGAAGTCGTCGTCGAGATCGGGGAGTTCCTTCTCCTTGACCCCGCGGACGGTCGCGGTCACCTGCGCCGGCTTGCCGGCCTGGTCACCGCCGAGCAGCTCGGTGGTGAAGGTGCGCGCCTCGCCGTCAGCGGCACCGATGATCGCCTCGTCGAGGCCCTCGACGAGGTTGCCGCTGCCGACCTCGTAGGACAGCCCGGTCGCCTCGGCGCCCTCGACCGGCTCACCGTCGGCCTCGGCCGAGAGGTCCAGCGAGACGAAGTCACCCGTCTGCACGGGCCGCTCCACCGGGGTGAGCTGGGCGAACCGGTCCCGCAGCGCGCCGAGCTGCTCCTCGACCTGCTCGTCGGTCACCTCGATCGAGTCGACGGTGACCGACAGGTCGGCGAACTCGGGCAGGGTGAGCTCGGGCCGGACATCGACCTCCGCCGTGAACACCAGCTGGCCGCCGTCGGCGAACTCGGTGATGTCCACTTCCGGCCGCGACAGCACGTCGACCTCCTCGGCCTGCACGGCCTCGGAGTAGAGCTGCGGCAGCGCCTCCTGGACGGCCTCGTCGAGGATCACGCCGCGGCCGAGCCGCTGGTCGAGGATGCGGGGCGGGACCTTGCCCGGCCGGAACCCCGACACCTTCACCTGGCGGGCGAGCTTGCGGTACGTGGCGTCGAGCGAGGGCTTGAGCTCGTCGAAGGGCACCTCGACGGTGAGCTTGACCCGGGTCGGGCTGAGGGTCTCCTTGGTGGCCTTCACGGCGCGGCGGTCTCCTGGTACGACGTTGGACGGGGTGACACGCCGAGGCTATCGGTCGGGGCGGGGAGACTCGAACTCCCGATCTCCTGCACCCAAAGCAGGCGCGCTAGCCACTACGCTACGCCCCGAGGCGTTGCACGCTTATCCTACGGGGTAAGCTCGCCTCGATCACCATGCGGGTGTAGCTCAATGGCAGAGCCCCAGCCTTCCAAGCTGGCCATGCCGGTTCGATCCCGGTCACCCGCTCCAACCCACCCGGCCGCCTGCCGGCGGTTCCGGTAGGTCGGCACCGCCCCGCGTGACCAGCGGCGGGTGCCTGATCGCCGGCGGAGACACCCTCCCCTGGGCGGCGCCGGTCGCCGTGGGCCCACCGCGCCTCCGCTGCGACACCGTGGTCTGTTCGGTCCGGGTCGGCCCCAGGGGAATGACGCAGTGGCATGCTTCCCGCGTGTGTCGCCCGAACTCTCTGCTCCCGCCAGGACGCCGCCGACCGTGGTGTGTTGGTCGAGACCCCTCAGCGCACGCAGGGTGCACCCGTGGGGGTATTTTCCCTTTTAGCCGATAGATCCCGAGATGTTCGGAGGTCCGTATCGTGACCAGGCGCCGCGGCTGGCTTCCGGTGATCGTCGGGATCGGGATCGGGGTGAACACCGCGCGGCTGCGCGGCCGGCTGCACGCCCTGGACGTCATCGATCTCCAGGGCGGTGATCTCCCGGGCGAGCCCGCCGCCGAGCGGTCCGCGCACACCCGGTACGTGCTGCTCACCACGCCAGGAATTCGGCTGAGCGACGAGCAGCGGCGGGCCGCCACCGCGCATGCCCACAGCCGCGGGCTGGACGTGCTCGACATCGTCCCGGCGCGGCTGCCCCCCGGCCGGGTGCTCGACCTGGCCCGGATGGTCGACCCGACCACCTATCGGGCGAGCCGGCTGGCGCGCGGGCGCGGCGCGGGATTCGCCCTGCTTGTCGACCGGGACCTGCTGGTCCGCGCCGGGGTGGCCACCGCGGACCGGCCCCGGTTCCACGACCGGACCGAGATCACCGATCTCACCGAGGCCGAGATGGTCGCCGCGGTCCAGCTCGGCAAGCGACACGCCGCCGCCAACGCCGACCTCGCCGTGCTGCCGGGCCTCATCGGCCCGGACGCGGACGACGGGCGCGGCCGGCTCGCGCTGCAGCAGGCCGCCTACGCCTGGGAGCCGCTGCTACGCGTGCTGCCCGCGCTGCGTGACGGCGCCATCCTGACCGGCGCGTCGGCACGGTGATCGAGCGGGTGTGGCGCG
>NZ_JALKFU020000023.1 GCF_023242965.2 Frankia sp. AgKG'84/4 | reverse complement strand
CGGCTGGGCGGGCAGGCCACCGCGGACGTCGAGTTCTACCGGACGCACCGGGCACGTCGTCGCGCTGGTGTTCGCGCTGGTCGCCGCTCTCGGCTACGGCGCCTCCTCGATCGCGCAGGCCGAAGGTGCACGCCGCGCGACGGACACGCTGCGGGCGCTGCGCCATCCGCTGTACCTGGCCGGTCTCGGCGGCGACGCGCTGGCCTGGCTCGCGTCCCTCGTGGCGCTGCGGTCCCTGGCCGTCTACCAGGTCCAGGCGATCCTCGCCGGATCGCTGGCCGTCACCGTCGTCGGCGCGCGGGTCGTGCTGGCCGCCCGATGACGTCGCCGCGGCCCGTGCCGGCGGACGTGCATCGCCCACCGACGAGCACCGGCGGACTCCCACTACCCGAGGTGCCGGCGCTGGACGCACTCGGCCGTGCGCCGGCCGGGTACGGATCAGGCAAGCCGGGCGGAGACGACGCCGCGTCCCTGCCGGGCCTCCTGCCAGGTCTGCCGCCGGAGCCCACGCCGAGTCCGCGCGGCGGACCCGCACCCGCACCCGCACCCGCGGATCGCCGCCGACCGGCGGCCAACCGGCACAAGGTCCTCATCGACAGGCGCCTGCTGGCCGCGGGCGGCGCGCTGGCCGTGACGCTGATCGTCGTCTTCGGCGTTCTTGCCTTCGCTGCCGGTGGTGACACCAAGGCCGCCAGCCCCGCCGGGCCGACTCCGGCCGCTGCCGGCTCCGGCACCGCGATCGCGGCTGCGGCCGGGAACCCGCAGGATCGCCTGCGGGCGCTGTTGAACCCGACCGCGTTGACCGACTGCTCCGCGCCGCCCCACAGCGACAGCGCCTACGCGGACGCCACCCTGATCTGCAAGGCGCCCTCCGGGCGGAGCGTGACGGCGTTCGGCTTCCCGAACCGCTCGGCGGTCGACCGGCAGATCGGCGCCCGGGAGGCGTTCTACGTCGACGAGGGCAACTGCGACGACGGGCAGCAGAGCACTGAGCGGTGGACGTCCGGAGCGGACAAGGCCGGCGGCGACCGGCTCTGTTACTTCTTCGCCAAGCGGTTCTACGAGTTCTGGGCCTACGACGACAAGCTCGTCGCCTTCTCGACGGACGACGCCGATGCGACGCAGCTCAACACCTGGTGGCACACGTTCGATCCGGTGCGGCACTGACAACCTCACGCGGGGAGGCTGGTCTCGATGGAGGAACCCGGCGTAGACCCGCCGCGGGAGCAGGAGTCAGCCCCGGGCGCGCCGGATCCCGCTACCGATGACGGCGGCGGCTCGCGGCAACGACGCGGGCGCCCGGGACGGCGGCGGACCGTCCTGCTCGCCACCGTCGCGGTGCTCGTCGTGCTTGGTGCGGCGGTCGCGACCGGTCTCACCCTGACCGGCGGGTCGGAATCGAACGGCAGGGCGAGTCCTGGTCCCGCCGCGTCCAGGCCCGCCCGCGACTCTTCGGGCCCGTCCGTACTTCCGACCGCCACCGCGACGCTCGACGCGGCCGACGCCGGTCTGCTGGCCGTCCTGCGCCCGTTCGCCGTTACGGACTGCCAGCCCGGGGCGCGCGACGAAAGCGTGACTGCCTCACTACGCTGCGCACCAGGCTCGGGTGTTGCAGGGGCTCCCGCCCGGATTTCCATCGTCAGATACGCCGACGCCGCGGCGCTGCGAGCCGACGTCGGCCGTCGATCGGCGGCGCTCGCCGACACCGGGGACTGCGGGCGGGGGCAGAGCAGCGTCGAACGCTGGACGCACAGCTCGCGGCGGCGCGGCACCTTCCTGTGCGAAGCGGCGCCGGGGCGATTCGCTGTCACGTGGACCGTCGACGACGAGCTTCTGGGCTTCACGACCGAGGACTCCGACGCCGCCCGCCTGTTGGCCTGGTGGCGCGACTTCGACCCGGTGTGACCTGAACGGCCCGGCCCCGTCAGTAGTCGCCGTTCGGGTAGTCGGTACGGCCGCGCGCCTGGTAAGGCGCCGCGAGCTCGGCGAGGTTTTCCTGCACCCGCTCGATGTGCGGTACGCAGGACAGCACGACCCGCCCCCGGCCGGTCGTCTCGATGACCAGACGGCCCGATCCGACCGCCCGCTCGAACAGGCTCTGCTGGATGGTCGCTGCGCCCAGCCAGGCCAGCGGGATGTCCCGGCCGACCCGCGTCACAAGCCCTTCGCGGATCACCAGCCGTTGGCTGGTGACGACGTAGTGGGTGGTCAGCTGGCGCAGCCACGGCAGGACGCCGAGGTAGGCGATGGCGCCGAGGGCGACGAGGAGCACGAGGTACTGGATGGGCTTCTGCACGAAGCCGCCTGGAGCGAAGAAGACACCGAAAACCGCGAAGAGCATGGCCGCCACCGTCCACAGCGCGGGGACGATCAGGCTCACCCAGTGCGGATGCAGGTGCAGGACGACCTCTTCGTCCCGGGTGAGGATGTCATCGGGAAATGCCACAGTGACGATCGTCGCACCTGACACCGACCGGCCACGCCGGGGTCCCCCGAACCCACCGGGTCAGCGGAGGTGGACCACGTCGGCGGCGCTGTAGGCGCGGCCGTCGACGATCAGGCGGCCTTCATGATCAACATCCGTCGCCGTCCCGGTCTCGGCCGTCCCGCCGGGCAGCATCAGGCGCACCTGCCGGCCCACCGTCGCGCACCGTGCCAGGTAGGCGGCCCGGGCCTGGCCGGGATCCGCCTCCCAGGCGGCCAGCGCCGTGACCAGATCGCCGAGGATCCGCCCAAGCAGGCCGGTCCGGTCCAGCGCGACGGGCGGGGCGCCGAGCTGGAGCAGGCTCGTCGAACGTTCCGGCAGCTCATCCGGCTCCGCGAGCACATTGAGCCCAAAGCCGACGACCACCGATGCCGGTACCGGTGCCGGGACCAGCTCGGTCAGGATGCCGGCCAGCTTCGCGCCGTCGACCAGGACGTCGTTGGGCCACTTGAGCACCGCGGGCAGGCCCGCGAACGACTGCACCGTGGTCGCCAGCGAAGTACCCACCACCATCGGCAACCATCCGAGCCGCGCCGTTTCGAGCGACGGCCGAAGCAGCAGCGACGCCGTCAGCCCGGCGCCCGGCCGGGACAGCCACGAGCGGTCAAGCCGACCACGCCCGGCGGACTGCCGCTCCGCGACGAGCACCTGGCCCCGGGGAGTCGCCCCGTTGGCTCCGCCCGCGTGCCACCGGCGGGAGATCTCGGCGACGCCGGGCTCCGTCACCACTGCCCGCGCTGCTCGCGCGAGGGCGGCATTCGTGGAGTCGATCTCGGAGACCACCGCGACATCGAGACCGGCAGCCGACGCGAGCGCCGTCAGCCGCGCGGCGTCGAACGGACCGCGTCTGTCAGAAGGTTCCGGCGGGAGGGCGGGCGTTCCGGCGGACGATGTCCCCGACGGTGACGTCATGGTGCCAGCCTGCCAGAACCCATCACCGTCGGCGCCGCTAGTCGAGCGACCGCGCAGCCATCGTCACAGGCGCCGTCGCTACCTCGTCGCCGCCCGGTCGCCCGACGACGAACCAGACACCTCTCACTTCCGGGTCCCCATCATCACCCTCAGGCGTTGGGGACGCAGAGTGATCAACTCACCACCGAACCAGACGACTCGGGTGCCTGATCGGGCGCGAGGTATCGCTGACTGTGTGACCTGCGATACCGCGAGCCGTTGCGGGACCATAGATTCCTCACATTGGATGAGATCAACTCCACATGAGCCGAGCGCGTGGGCGCGCGGGGGCCGTACGCTGCGGCCTATGGCTCTCTCTGCGCCCGCTGAGGATTCTGCTCACGACCCGCACACGACCGCAGGGCGACTGGCTCACCTGCGACGCGTGAACGACGAGGCTGTTAACGCCGGATCGCAGCGGGCCGTGGACGCTCAGCACGCCAAGGGCAAGATGACCGCGCGCGAGCGGATTGAGGCGTTCCTCGACCCGGGCTCGTTCGTCGAGACCGATGCCTTCGCCCGCCACCGGGCACACGACTTCGGCGTCCAGGCCAACCGGCCGTACGGCGACGGTGTCGTGACCGGCTACGGCACCGTCGACGGCCGCCAGGTCTGCGTGTTCAGCCAGGACTTCACGGTCTTCGGCGGCAGCCTCGGCGAGGTCTTCGGCGAGAAGATCGTCAAGATCATGGATCTGGCGATGAAGACCGGCAGCCCGGTCGTCGGCATCAACGACTCCGGCGGCGCGCGAATCCAGGAAGGCGTCGTCTCGCTCGGCCTCTACGGCGAGATCTTCTATCGGAACGTCATGGCCTCGGGGGTGGTTCCCCAGCTCTCACTGATCATGGGCCCGTGTGCCGGCGGCGCCGTGTACTCCCCGGCAATCACCGACTTCACGCTGATGGTCGACCAGACCAGCCACATGTTCATCACCGGTCCCGACGTCATCAAGGAAGTCACCGGCGAGGACGTCGGGATGGAGGAGCTGGGCGGCGCGGCGACCCACAACTCCCGCAGCGGCGTCGCTCACTTCCAGGCTGCCGACGAGGCCGAATGCCTCGAACTCGCCCGCGCCCTGCTCTCGTACCTGCCGTCCAACAACCTCGACCCAGCGCCGGTGTACGACGGCGTGGACGATCTGGACGCCGAGGTCGACCCCGAGCTGGACACCTTCATCCCCGACTCACCCAACACGCCGTACGACATGCATCAGATCATCGAGCGGCTACTGGACGAGGGCGACTTCCTCGAGGTGCACGCCCAGTTCGCCCGCAACCTGATCGTGGGATTCGGCCGGATCGACGGCGCGTCGGTCGGGATCGTCGCCAACCAGCCGATGCAGTTCGCCGGGACACTCGACATCGACGCCAGCGAGAAGGCCGCTCGCTTCGTCCGGACCTGCGACGCCTTCAACATCCCCGTGTTGACCCTGGTCGACGTGCCCGGCTTCCTGCCCGGCACCTCCCAGGAGTGGAACGGCATCATCCGGCGCGGCGCGAAGCTGATCTACGCCTACGCGGAGGCGACCGTCCCCAAGGTCACCGTCATCACGCGGAAGGCCTATGGCGGCGCCTACGACGTGATGGGCTCCAAGCACCTGCGGGCCGACATCAACCTCGCCTGGCCCACCGCCGAGATCGCCGTCATGGGAGCACGAGGCGCGGTCAACATCATCTACCGCCGGGACCTCGCCAAGTCCGAATCACCGGAGACCCGCCGCGCCGAGCTGATCCAGGACTACAACGACCACTTCGCGACGCCTTACATCGCGGCGGAGCGCGGCTACCTCGACGCGGTGATCAACCCCTCCGACACCCGCCGCGAGATCATCCGTGCGCTGCGCCTGCTGCGGACCAAGCGTGAGTCCCTGCCGCCGAAGAAGCACGGCAACATCCCGCTGTAGTGGCAGTGTCCGACCAAGGGACGACGGTGCTACGCCGAGGTGAGCACCGAGCCGGGCAGGCATCAAGCAAGGAGACGACCGTGGCCAGGGACGAAGGCGCGCCGAGCGGCGCGCCGCATCTACGGCTGATCCGTGGCAACGCCACTCCCGAGGAGATCGCCGCGGTGGTGGCACTGCTCGCGGCCCGGTCGGCCCCGGCGGAGGCTCCGTCCCGTCCCGTTCGCTCCACCTGGGCTGATCCTGCGCAGGCACTTCGCAGCCCACTGCACATCGGGGCGGGCTCGTGGCGCCGCTCCGGACTGAGCCCGGGTATCCGCACCCGGGCCGGCTGGTGACCGAACGGAAGTGCGACGGTGAAGTACCGGCGACATCACGTCAGAGTTCAACGAGAGCGAGCTGTGCGGCCCGACTCGCCTAACCCCAGGCAGGCCGGACGAGGACGGGAGCAACGTGCGTAAGATCCTCATTGCTAACCGCGGCGAGATTGCGGTTCGGGTGGCCCGGGCCTGCCGCGATGCGGGTTACACCAGTGTTGCCGTGTACGCCGAGCCAGACATCGACGCGCTGCACGTGCGAGTGGCGGACGAGGCGTTCGCCCTGGGCGGGACGACTCCCGGCGACTCGTATCTGCGCATCGACAAGATTCTCGACGCGTGCAAGTCGTCCGGCGCCGACGCGGTTCACCCCGGCTACGGCTTTCTCTCCGAGAACGCCGAATTTGCCGAGGCTGTGATCGGGGCCGGTCTCACGTGGATCGGGCCGCCGCCGGAGGCCATTCGCCGTCTTGGTGACAAGACCGCGGCCCGCCACATCGCACTCGCCGTCGGCGCGCCCCTTGCTCCCGGCACCGCCGACCCCGTTGCCGGCGTGGACGAGGTCATCGCCTTCGCCGAGCAGTACGGACTGCCCGTCGCCATCAAGGCGGCGTTCGGTGGTGGCGGTCGAGGCCTCAAAGTCGCCTGGACGATGGAAGAACTTCCCGAGCTGTTCGACAGTGCGGTTCGCGAGGCGGTGGCCGCCTTCGGCCGTGGCGAGTGCTTCGTCGAGCGCTACCTCGACCAGCCACGGCATGTTGAGACTCAGGTCCTCGCGGACACCCAGGGCAACGTCGTCGTCGTCGGTACCCGCGACTGTTCCCTGCAGCGGCGCTATCAGAAGCTCGTCGAGGAAGCTCCCGCCCCCTTCCTGTCGGAGGCGCAGCTGACCTCGCTGTACGAGGCATCCAAGGCCATCTGCAAGCAGGCAGGCTATGTAGGGGCTGGCACCGTCGAGTTCCTCGTGGCTCGAGATGGCATGATCTCCTTTCTTGAGGTAAACACCCGCCTCCAGGTGGAGCACCCGGTCACCGAGGAGGTCTCTGGGGTGGACCTGGTCCGCGCCCAGTTCCGGATCGCCGAGGGCGAGGCGCTGACCTTCACCGATCCCGCCCCCCGCGGCCACTCCATCGAGTTCCGGATCAACGGCGAGGACCCAGGACGCAACTTCCTGCCGGCGCCTGGGACAGTGACGACGTTCGTCGCGCCCGCAGGGCCCGGAGTCCGCCTCGACACCGGGATCGAGAGCGGCAGCGTCATTGGTGGTGCTTTCGACTCGTTGCTAGCCAAGCTCATCGTCACCGGCGCCACCCGCCAGGAGGCTCTGGAGCGTGCACGGCGCGCACTCGACGAGATGGTCGTCGACGGCATGGCGACCGCCCTGCCCTTCCATCGCGCCGTGGTCCGGGATCCCGCTTTCGCTCCTGACGACACCGCAGAGCCGTTCCGCATCCACAACCGCTGGATCGAAACCGAGTTCGACAACACCATTCCGGCGTTCGTCGGCGGCACCGATGCGGATGTCACCTCCGCGGCGAGGGAAGCCGTCGTCGTGGAGGTTGGTGGAAAGCGCCTCGAAGTGGTACTCCCGGCAGGTTTCGGTGCCTCAGCGGCGGCGACCACCAAGGGCGCGACGCCCAAGCGGCGGGCCCGCGGCGCCGCTGCCGCGAAGGTGACCGGCGATGCCCTGACGAGCCCCATGCAGGGCACCATCGTGAAGGTGGCAGTCAGCGAAGGAGAAACCGTCTCGGCCGGCGATCTCATCATCGTTCTTGAGGCGATGAAGATGGAGCAACCGATCAACGCGCACCGAGATGGCAAGGTCACCGACCTGTCGGCCGCCGTCGGCGCTGTGGTCACCAGTGGCGCTGTCCTCTGCGAGATCAAGGACTGACGCGGCCCGGCCACCGTCGAGTAGGTCTCACCACCCGGCCTCTTCGTAAGCTGCGGGTATGAACGCCGGCGAAGAGGGTCCCACGGTGAGTGACCAGGATGTGCGGGTAAGCGACCCGTCAGCGAAGTTCCCACGCCCCCCGCTGACGGGTCGCGTGCACTACCTGCTCGGCGGGACACTCCCGCCGAGCTACAGCGCATGGACTTTGCGCGATCTGACGGGACCGGGCTGGCGGACACGCCAGGCCGCTCGCCCATTCATCCTTACCCTTCCTTTTGCCCTTGTCTTCACGTTGATGCCAGGCGAAATAGAGATACGTGCCCTAACTGTCGCCTTTCTACTGATCTCAGGGGTGGGACTGGGTTTTGCTACCAGCGGCTACTTCCGGAATCGCCGTCTAGAGCAGCACGGATTCCCGCCTGTCTTCCCGCAGAACGATGACGATGGCGTCGAATAGTGGTAGAGGCCCGAACCTACAGCGGTCAGCCAGCAAGGCGCTGCTCCACGAAGTGCCTGAGGCGATGATGCCGCCGACATTGCGGCCCAAGGTTGGCCTCACCGGTCTCACCGCCCTCTCGACGTGGCCTGGTGTGGTCGAGATCGCAGGCCGCTGAGGGTCTGTCGCACTGTCCTCCGCCATCTCGCGGGCAATCCCCGCCGGGATCGGTCCGTAGCCAGGAGTCTCATCAGGGCTCTCAGAAATACCGAGCAAGCAGTCCACCGGAACGATCACCTGAATTTCAGTCGCACGCCCTCATGGTTACTCCCCATCAATAGGTCGAAAAAGAACGTCCGCCCTACGTTGGTCTAGATCCCGCTCGTCGCCGGCGCCGGCCGGCTGTCTGGCCAGGAGATCGATTCAACGGAACACCATTACCATTCGATCTGCCGGCAGCAGGGCGGCGAGCCTACCCATCCCGTCGATCTCGGTCCGCATCTCCACCCGCCGTTTGGTAGCCGCTTTCCGGCGTCGCCTTCGCCGGCTCATTGTATGGATCTGACGCTGAACCTGGCCTACTCTCATGCCAGGCACCACTCGCGCATCGGAAGCGCAGGCGACGAAGAGCACCATCGGGGATCAATGCCTGCAGGCATGCATGCCCGCTTCGACTGCCCAGCAGTGAGGACCGGTGCTCAACGACTCAGACTGGACTGTCGAAACCAGCGAAGAAGTCCCGTGGCCGCAGCACTCGAGCTGCCTCGGTTATCGAGCCGGACAGCGACGGATACACGGAGAAGGTATGCGCGATCTGATCGACCGTGAGGCCGTGTTCGACAGCCAGCGCCACCGAAAGGATGAGCTCAGAAGCCCGCGGAGCTACGACCACTCCGCCAAGAACGCTCCCACTACCGGGCCGGCAGAACAGCTTCACGAAACCGTCTTCAATACCCATCATCTTGGCCCGGGGGTTACGAGAGAGCGGCACGGTCGTCACTTCAGCCGCCACCGCTCCGGTGTCTTTCATTACCTGCGTGACGCCAACCGTTGCGATCTCCGGCTCGGTGAAGATGTTGGAGGACACCGTGCCCAGACGCAGCGGACTGACCGCCTCGCCAAGGGCGTGCCACATGGCGATGCGACCCTGCATCGCCGCGACCGAGGCCAACGGCAGAACTCCGGTGCAGTCCCCCGCCGCGTAGACCCCTGGGACCGAGGTCCGAGACATTCGGTCGACATTCACGTGTCCACCTGGCCGCAGGCGGATTCCCACATCGGTCAGTCCGAGCCCCGTCGTCCGTGGCACGGAGCCAACTGCCATCAGAGCGTGGCTACCTGTGACCGTCCGGCCATCGGTGAGCTCGACGATCACTCCGTCGCCGATCCGGCGAACGGAGGCCGCGCGCGAGCGGTTGAGAACCTCAATCCCACGGCGGACAAACACATCCTCGATGACCCGGGCGGCGTCCGGGTCCTCCCCGGGCAGGACTCGCTCCCGGGACGACACGAGCGTGACCTCGGCGCCCAGGGCGCGATAGGCACTCGCGAACTCGGCTCCAGTCACCCCAGAACCGACGACGACCAGGTGTTCCGGAATATCCTTAAGATCGTAAAGATGACGCCATGTGAGGATGCGCTCACCATCCGGCTCGGCCGAGGCGAGATTCCGGGGCATGGCCCCCGTCGCGATGAGAATCACATCTCCGACGAAGGTCTCGCCTGTACTGACCTCGACCGCATGCGGGCCGACGAGGCGCCCTAGGCCGTGGACGACCTCGACTTTCTCCCGCTCCAAGCGAAGCTCGATGTCCAGAGACTGTGCCTTGGCCAGCTCCCGGACACGTTCGTACACCTTCTCCGGATCGACGCTGACGACCTCGGGCGGCGTGAGCGCATGGCCGTCAGCCTCCGGGCCGCCGGACATCCCCCAAGCCACGGCGGGCAGCGCTGCCTCGCCATGCGCTCCGAAGCCGTGCGGCCGAATCCCCAGACCCGGGGCAAGTGCGAGATTTGTCATCGTCTCGGACGTCGCGATCAACGTCTTGGAGGGGACACAGTCCGTTAGTACGCATGCGCCACCCACCCCGTCCGAGTCGATGACCGTGACTGTGGCGCCCAGCGACGCGGCGACGAGGGCCGCCTCGTACCCGCCTGGTCCGCCGCCGAGAATGACGATGCGCGTCACGTGTCCTCCCGATCTGATATCTCCTCCTTTTATCTTCCCCCGCACCGAAGTCTGCTCTCCTCCCGGTGCGGAGAGGTCCGTAGGATCGCCTACGGAGGTAGCAGGTGGGATGTAATACGCGTCACCCCTCTCCAATTGTCGACCAGGAACGCGCTGTCATAGCCACGCACCGTCACCCCGAGAGACCACGATGACCTTGTACGCGGCGTACGCCGGCAATCTGGACCCGGCGCAGATGAAGGAGCGGACCCCCCATTCACCTGTCACCGGCACTGGTTGGATCAACGGCTGGCGGCTGACCTTCGGTGGCGAGAACGTCGGCTGGGACGGAGCTCTTGCCACCATCGTCGAGTCGCCGGGCGCCCACGCCTACGCGCTTCTCTACGATCTTGACCGCTACGACCTCGAACGTCTGGACATCTGGGAGGGTGCCGACACTGGCCTCTACACCCGCATCCGGGTCCGGGTGTCGACCCTCGACGGCGAGGCCCTGGCCTGGACATACATCCTCAACTCGTACGAGGGCGGGCTGCCGTCCCGTTGGTACCTCGAGATGATCGCTGATTCGGCGGAGAAGGCCGGTGCTCCGGCGGACTACATCGAGGAGCTTCGTTCACGGCCCACCGCGTAGCCGCTCCTGTCACGCCATGCCGATCCCACCGGCTCCACCGGCTCCGGGAGTCCGCGCCAGGTACCTGCCCTGGCTTCGACCGCCAGCAGCGGCCATGGTCAGGGGGCTGCTGGCGGACGACGCAACAGTTCAAGGGCAGCACCGGCGAGCAGGCGCACCCCTACGCCAATCGCCCGTTCGTCCACGTCGAAGGTGCCCTGGTGAAGATCGTGCGTCACGCCACCAGGCTCGCGGGTGCCGAGCCGCGCGAGTCCGCCGGGTACGTGGTTGAGGTACCAGCCGAAGTCCTCGCCGCCCAGGGACTGGGCAACAGTGGTCGCCGCACCGTGCCCTAACGCGCTGTCGACGGCGCTGCGGAAGGCGTCCACGACCTCTCCGTTGTTGACCACAGGCGGCACACCCCGGCGGTAGTCGACGACGATCTGAGCACCGTAGGGCGCGACGAGCTGCTCGGCGAGCCTGGTCACGAGCCCCGGGATCAAGTCCCAGGTCTCCCGGGAGAACGTGCGAAGGGTGCCCCGTAGCTGTCCGGTGCGCGGAATGGCGTTGGCCACAGTGCCGGCCTGCACCTGTCCCCACACCAGCGACAGCGCGGAACGCGGATCGACCAGCCGACCCAGCGCGGCGGGCAGATCCGCGGCCAGCCGGACCATGGCGTAGATCAGGTCCACCGTGTTCTGCGGCCGGGACGTGTGGCCGCCAGGGCCGGCTATCGTGATCTCTATCGCGTCGGCGGCGGAGGTGATCGGGCCCGTACGCAGGCCGATGGTGCCGACGTCGAGAGCCGGATCGCAGTGCACGGCGATCGCCGCGGACACCGGCTTCAGCACGCCGGCGTCGATGACGTCCAAGGCGCCACCCGGCATGAGTTCCTCGGCCGGCTGGAACACGAGGCGGACGGTCCCCGGCAGGGGATGGGACCGGGCGTGCTCGGCAAGTGCAAGCCCGGCACCGAGCGCCACCACGGTGTGCACATCGTGGCCACAGGCGTGCGCGACACCGGGAACGGTGGAACGGTAGGACACGTCCTTGACGTCCGCCAGTGGCAGGGCGTCCATGTCGGCCCGCACCACGATCACCGGCCCCAGCGGATTCCCGTCCGGCCCGGCGCCGATGTCGCACCACATCCCGGGCACGTCCGGGAGCAACCGGGGCGAAAGGCCGGCGGCGCGCAGTCTCGCCTCGATCGTGCTCGCGGTGCGGCGCTCCTGGCGGCCGAGTTCGGGATGAGCGTGCAGGTCGCGACGCAGCGCGATCAGCTCGGCCTCGTGGTCGGTCAACCAGCCGGCAACCGCGGCGGTCTCGTTCGCCTCCATCTGCCGGCCAGGCTCCTCCCCCACAGGCGGCACCCGAACCGACGATCACCTCGGGCGGCGCGCAACGATTTTCGGAACGTTCCTCCGGTGAAAGTTACTGCTCAACGGCCGGACAGCCGGAGTTCATCTCGGCCAGGAGAGTATCGACCACCTGCAGAAGATCTCCATCAGCCCGCTGCGCGACAGCCCGCTGGCGGGCGTAGCTCGCCCCGGTCTCCAGGATGACGAGCACGTCGGACAACTCCTGCGCGCAACCGAGCCGCCGAGCAACCGGGTGGAGGTCCTCCACTAGATCCACCAGATCGTCCCGTAGCGGTCGCACCGCGCCGCGCCCATCGACCATGATCTGTGCGTCCAGCCCGTAGCGAGCCGCCCGCCACTTGTTCTCCTGTACCAGCCACCGCTGCGGTTTCGGCAGGCGATAACCCCGGTCGATCTGCGTGTTCATCCGGTCGACGAGGCACTGAGCGAGAGCGGCGACGGCGCCGACCTCCATCAGGGTGGGCAATCCGTCACAGATCCGCAGTTCCACCGTGCCGAAGTTGGGATGCGGCCGAATGTCCCACCAGACCTCCCTGATCGTTTCGATCGTGCCGGAGGTCACGAGGGTTTCCATGAAGGATTCGAAGCCGGGCCAGTCTTCCAGCGGATAGGGCAGCCCGGCAGTCGGCAGGCTCGCGAAGACCTGGGATCGCGACGATGCCAGGCCGGTCTCGGCGCCGAGCCAATAAGGCGATGAAGCCGACAATGCCAGGAAATGGGGTATGTAGGCCATCAGCGCATTGACGATGGGCATTGCCTTGTCGGCTGAACGAACCCCGACGTGGACATGCACCCCGAAAATAAGCAGCCGCCGGGCCAGCCACTGCATCTGGCTGACCAGCCGGGAGTAACGACTGTCCTCGGTGATCTGCTGGTGATTATAGTCGCTGATGGGATGGGTGCCGCTGCACATGAGCCCGATGCCGCGACGCTCCGCGAGGTCCCGGACGAGCGAGACGGTGCCGGCGAGATCGGCGGTCGCCTCCCCCACCGAGCCGCAGACACCTGTTATGACCTCGATGGTCGACTCGAAGAGCTCGTGTTTGGCCTTCGCGGCTTCCCGCTCGCCGACCTTCGCCTGCAGCTCCTTGAGGATCAAGCTGCCATCGCCCCGCAGCTGCCGCGTCCGGAGGTCGACCAGCTGCAGTTCCCACTCGATTCCGAGACTGGATGTCGTCGATGACGAGAAGGGAATCTGCACTCGGGCTCCTAGGATCGGGACCGATGCCGGCGTCGAACCGCCGTCATCGGGCCGCTGGCTCACGGACAGCAGGAGGTCAGTACCCCCGTTTGTCCGTCGCTATTCACCTGGTACCCGCAGCGCTGACGAACTCCGTGGACGCGCCGAGGGCGCGCCCGGAGCAGTCAGGAGGCCGAGGTCGGAGCCTCGGCGATCACTCGAACCCCGAGTTCCCGGAGCTGACGGTCTGTCACCGGTGTCGGCGCACCTGTCAGCGGATCAAGTCCGGACTGCGTCTTCGGGAACGCGATGACCTCACGAATGTTCTCCTCGCCGGCCAGAATGGCGACGAGCCGGTCGATGCCGACCGCGAAGCCACCATGCGGCGGCGCGCCATAGCCGAACGGGGTGAGAAAGAAGCCGAACCGGGCGTTCGCCGCTTCGGGGGTAATCCCGAGCAGGCCGAATATCCGCTGCTGCAGCTCACTTTCATGGATCCGGATCGAACCCGAGCCGAGTTCCCAGCCGTTGAGAACAAGGTCGTAGGCACGGCTACGCACCGCGAGCGGATCCGACTCCATTTTGTCCAGGTCGTCGGGATGCGGCCGGGTGAAGGGGTGATGGCCGGGCTTCGGCCGTCCGGTGGCGGCGTCGACCCCAACGAACAGCGGGAAGTCGACGACCCAGACGAACCGCAGCGGACCCTGCGCCGCCGGCGGACGGCCGAGATCATTGCGCAGCTGCCCGAGCACCTCGCAGGTGGTCGCCCATTCGTCGGCCACCAGCAGAAGCAGGTCACCGTCGACGGCCTCGGTGGCCGCGACGATCCCGGCGAGTTCCTCGGGTGAGAGGAACTTCTTCACCGGCGACTCCAGCTCACCGCCCGCACCGGCCCGCATCCACACGAGCCCCTTGGCCCCGAGCGACTTGGCACGCTCGGTGAGGTCGTCGAGCCGGCGCCGGTTGTGGGTCGCCGAGCCACCCGGCACCCGGATGCCCTTGATCGTGGGCGCTCCCGCGAACGCCTTGAAACCGCTGCCAGCGAAGATCGCGGTGAGTTCGACGAGCTCCATGCCGAAGCGCAGGTCCGGCTTGTCGACGCCGAACCGGTTCATCGCCTCGTGCCAGGTGATCCGTTCGATCGGCGGCACCGGCTCGCTCGTCACCGCCCGCGCCGCCGCGAGCACCGCGCCGGACACCACCTCGAGCACGTCGTCCTGGTCGACGAAGCTCATCTCAAGGTCGAGCTGCGTGAACTCGTACTGCCGGTCGGCACGCAGGTCCTCGTCGCGCAGGCACCGGGCGAACTGGAAGTACCGGTCCGTCCCGCCGACCATGAGCAACTGCTTGAACAGCTGCGGCGACTGCGGCAGCGCGTAGAAGCTGCCGGGGAACTGCCGGGACGGCACGATGAACTCCCGTGCGCCCTCCGGCGTCGAGGGCATCAGCAGCGGCGTCTCCACCTCGACGAAGTCGAGGGGGGCGAGCGCCGCGCGCATCGCCAGCAGCACCGCCGACCGGGTGCGCAGGTTGCGCTGCATCCGTTCCCGGCGCAGGTCGAGGTAGCGGTAGGCCAGCCGGGTCGACTCGTCGACCGCGTCGGCACGGGAGTCGAGCGGGAACGGCGGCGGGGTCGCGGTCGACAGAATCTCGACCGCGCAGTCCCGCAGTTCGATCTCGCCGGTGGCCAGGGCCGGGTTCGCGGTGCCCGCCGGGCGGATGACCACCGTGCCGGTGACACGCAGCACGTACTCGGACCGGACGTCGACGGACCCATCGACGACGACCTGCACCAGCCCGGAGTGGTCCCGCAGGTCGACGAAGGACAGCGCCTGCCCGTGCTGGCGGCGGTGCGCCACCCAACCGCACACCGAGACGGTCTCGCCGACGTGTTCCGCCCGCAGGTCACCGCACAGGTGGGTGCGCATCGCCGTGCGCCGCCCCCCGGCCGGGGAGCCCCCTGCGCCCGGGGTCGGTAGCTCGCCGGTGGCCGGCTGGGTTGTAGTCATCGGTCCGTCGTTCCCATCGCTGTCCGGTTCGGCCCGCCTGGCGTGGGTTTCGCCTGTCTGGCGGCGACACTCGCCCGTGTGGTGGCGACATCGTCACGCCCGCCGCGGGATCCCGTCCCGACCTTATCGGCCGCCACGCCGGGACGGACCGGTCAGGCCACCCGGGCGCCCACCCTCAGCGGCGCAATGCACGGATCAACCGGGCAACCTCCGTGCGCAACCGGGCCGGCACGCGCAGGGTCTGACGGCCCCGCGGGGTACTCAGCTCCACGGTGATGACGTCGCCGTGCTTCACACCCCGCGTCGCGCTCACCTCACGCCGGTCGAACACGACGTCGAACCAGTCGCCCTCGCGGGGGAAGGGGGCGAGGACGAGCAGCCGCCGATCGGTCAGCATGATCCAGCGGGACGCGCCGACCCGATGACCGACGAACGTCTCCACCTTGGACGTGAGCCGACCCACGCCCGCCGGATCGGAGAGCCGGCCACGCAGCACGACTTCGGTGAACTCACCCGTCTCCAACGGAACGGACGGGAGCTGGCGGCGGGATGGCAACACGGGCACACCTGCCAGTCTCCCCCCGGGCACCCCGTACAGTCGCCGCGTGCGGGAGCAAGGGGAGCAACCTGACGCGGCGACCTCGGCCGGCCGGCTCGCGGAACTGACCGGAGCCGAGCGGCACGATGTGGCGATCATGCTCGGTTCAGGCTGGCGACCAGCCGCCGACGTGCTGGCCGAGCGCGCGGACGAGGCCGTCGAGATCACGTTCGACCGACTCGGCGGTTTCCCGGACCGCACGGAGGTGCCGGGCCACCACGGGGCCGTCCGCGCCCTGCGGCTCGGGAACCGCCGGCTGCTCGTCTTCCTCGGCCGGGTGCACGCGTACGAGGGTCACGAACTGTCCCGGGTCGTGCACGCGGTGCGGCTGTCGTGCGCCGCCGGAGCGACACGGGTCGTCCTGACGAACGCCGCCGGCGGGCTGCGCGAGGGCCTGTCCGTTGGCCAGCCGGTGCTCATCGCGGACCATCTCAACCTCACCGGACGATCGCCGCTGGTCGGGCCGGCGTTCACAGACATGACCGAGGCTTACTCCCCTCGGCTGCGCCGGCTGGCCCGCGAGGTCGAGCCATCCCTCGCCGAGGGGGTCTACGCGGGCCTACCAGGTCCGCAGTTCGAGACCCCGGCGGAGATCAGGATGCTACGGGTGCTCGGCGCCGACCTCGTCGGCATGTCCACGGTGCACGAGACGATCGCCGCCCGCGCCGCCGGGGCGGAGGTGCTGGGCATCTCCCTGGTGACCAACCTCGCCGCCGGGATGACCGGGCAGCCGCTCGATCACCTGGAGGTGCTGGCCGCGGGAGCCGCGGCCGCGCAGCGGATGGGAAGCCTCCTCGCCGACATCGTCCTGCGGTTCTGATGGACCCCGCCGTGCCGGACGGCGGCCGGCCAGCGACACCGGCGACGGTGGTGCGGGCGGACCTGCCGCCTGGGCTGCCCGGTCCGCTCACCGCCCGGGTGCGGGAATGGCTCGCGGGCGATCCCGACTCGGCGGACCGGTCCGAGCTGACCCGACTGTGCGCGGCGGCCGTTGACGACCCGGCCGCGCTCGCGGACCTCGAAGACCGTTTTCGCGCCCCCCTGCTGTTCGGCACGGCCGGTCTGCGCGGCCCGCTGCGCGCCGGTCCCGGCGGGATGAACACCGCTGTCGTGCGGGGCGCCGCGGCGGGTCTGGCCGGCTGGCTTCGTTCCGCGACGGTGGACGGCGGCGCAATGCCGGACGGCGCGAGGTCGCGCAAGGCCCGCGTTCCGGTGCTGCCGGCGGACGCGGATCCACCCACCGGCGCTCCGCTCGTGGTCATCGGCTACGACGCGCGGCATCGCAGCGCGGCGTTCGCGGTGGACACGGCCCGGGTGGTCGCCGGTGCCGGGCTGCGCGCGCTGCTGCTGCCGGCCCCGCTGCCGACACCGGTGCTCGCCTTCGCCGTACGCCGGCTGCAGGCGGACGCCGGGGTGATGGTCACCGCGAGCCACAATCCAGCCGGCGACAACGGCTACAAGGTGTACGTCGGCGGCGATGACCCGGATCCCGGCCGGGGCGCCCAGCTCGTCGCCCCCCTGGATGCCGACATCGAGCGGCGGATCGCCGCCGTCGGTCCCGCCAGCGCGATCCCGCTCGCCGAGTCCTGGCGCCGCCTCGACGATCAGATCGTCACGGACTACGTGCATGCCGCCGCCGCAGCGGTCCTCGACCTGATGCCGCTGTCCAACCTGATGCCAACGACCGATCTGATGCCAACGACCGATCTGATGCCAACGACCGACCGGACGGGTCGCCCGGCGGATTCGACCGGCCCGCGGCCGGGCGCTCCCGTCGTCGCCTATACCGCGCTGCACGGAGTGGGCACGCGGGTGCTGAACGCGGTGTTCGCCGCCGCCGGGCTCGCCGCGCCGACACCCGTGGCGGAGCAGGCCGCGCCGGACCCCGACTTCCCGACCGTGCGTTGGCCGAATCCGGAGGAACCGGGTGCCATGGACCGGGTGCTGGCGCTCGGTGCCCGCATCGGCGCGGACCTCGTGCTGGCCACCGACCCGGACGCCGACCGGTGCGCGGTCGCCGTCGGCGGCCGGCTGCTGACCGGCGACGAGGTCGGCCTGCTGCTCGCCGACCACCTTCTGCGGCGGCGGCCCGGCCCCGTGGCGACCTCGCTGGTGAGTTCCCGCGGCCTGCGGGCCCTGGCGCGCCAGGCCGGTGTCGCACATCGGGAGACGCTCACCGGCTTCAAGTGGATCATGCGTGCGGACCCGGGGCTGGTGTTCGGGTACGAGGAGGCCCTGGGCTACGCCCTCGCCCCCGAGCTCGTCCGGGACAAGGACGGCATCACCGCCGCACTGGCCGTCGCCCTCATCGCGGCAGCGGCCCGACGCGACGGGCGGACCCTGGCGGATCTCCTCGACGACGTGGCGGCCCGTATCGGCGTGCACGCCACCGGCGGGTACTCCGCCCGCTTCGCCGACGCCGCCGGGAGCACGGCGGCGATGCGACGGCTGCGCGCGGCGCCGCCGGACCGCCTGGCGGGCCGGCCGGTGACGGGCCGGCGCGACGTGCTCCGCGGGGAGACGGCTGGCAGGGTCGGTGCGGCCGAGCCGCTGCCCGCCTCCGACGTGCTCGTGCTCTTCGTCGACGACGACCGGGTGATCTTCCGGCCCAGCGGGACCGAGCCGAAGCTGAAGGTCTACCTCGAGGTGGTCGAGGGAGTTCCGGACGGGGCCCGGTCAGCGGTCGCGGCGGCTCGCGACCGGGCCGGGCGCCGGCTGACCGAGCTCACCGCCGCTGTCCGCGACCTGCTGTCCCCGGCGGGTCACATCTCTCCGTAGAGACGGTCGCCGGCATCGCCAAGGCCGGGAACGATGTAGGCGATGTCGTTGAGTCGCTCGTCGACCGCCGCGGTGACCACCGTCAGCTCCGCCGCCGCCTCGGCCGGCAGCTCCGCTTCCAGCGCCGAGAGGCCCTCGGGGGCGGCGACGATCGAGACGACGATGATTCCCCGCGCCCCCCGGCCGAGCAGCAGCCGCAGGCAGTGCAGCACAGAGCCGCCGGTGGCGAGCATCGGGTCGAGCAGCAGCACCGGGCGGCTGGCGAGGTCCGCGGGGACCGCTTCGAGGTAGACGGTCGGGCGGTGGGTGGACTCGTCCCGGGCCAGGCCGATGAAGGCGGTGTGCGCCTCGGGGAGAAGCCCGAGCGCGGCGGGCAGCATGCCCAGGCCGGCCCGCAGGACGGGGGCGACCACCGGCTCGGCGGCGAGGCGCGCGCCGGTGGTCGTCGCCAGCGGTGTCGTGACGGTCACCGGCGTGATCGGCAACGTCCGGGTCGCCTCGTAGACCAGCATCGTGGCGAGATCGTGCAGAACTGGCCGGAAGCGGGAGCGGGGGGTGCGCTCGTCGCGCAGCACGGTGAGCGACGAGACGGCCAGGGGATGGTCCACGACGTGCAGCTGCATGGACTGACTCCTCTAACCCGGGGCTGGTCGGCAATGATGGAAGGTATGACATCCGTTCCCGCCGGACCCGACCGTTCCGCCAAGCGCCCCGCGGACGGCGCCACGCCGACGTCGGCCGGCGGGCTGCGCCGGGCGGAGGTGGCCCGGATCATCGATCACACCCTGCTGGCGCCGGCGGCGACGGGCGAGGAGGTACTGGCGCTGTGCACGGAGGCGGCGAGGCTCGGCGTAGGAACCGTGTGCGTCGCCCCGACCCATGTGTACCTCGCCGCGGCGAGCGCCCGGCGGGAGAGCCAGGACGAGCCTGCCTTCGCGGTCGCCTCGGTGATCGGCTTCCCGCACGGCAATCACCTTACCGTGATCAAGGCTGAGGAGGCCCGCCGGGCGTTCGCGGATGGCGCCTCCGAGATCGACATGGTGATCGACATCGCGAACGCGATGGACGAGAACTGGCGGGCGATCGAGACCGAGATAGCCGAGGTCCGGCTCTCGCTGCCGCCGCACGTGATTCTCAAGGTCATCCTCGAGACGGCGCTGCTGCCCGACGCGAACATCATCTCCGCCTGCCGGGCGGCCGAGGCCGGCGGCGCCGAGTTCGTGAAGACCTCGACCGGCTTCCACGCCGCCGGCGGAGCCAGCGTGCGCGCCGTGCGCGCGATGGCCGAGGCCGTCGGCGGGCGCCTGGGCATCAAGGCCTCCGGCGGCATCAGGACGGCCGACCAGGCCATCGCCATGATCGAGGCCGGCGCGACGCGGCTTGGCCTGTCCGCGTCGGCGCAGGTGCTGGCCGACTTCCCCGCCTGAGCCGGCCGGCGCCCTCACGCCGCCGGCACGGCGGGCACCCAGCAGTCGGCAAGATGGTCGTCGACCAGGCCGCAGGCCTGCATGAGCGCATAGGCCGTGGTCGGACCGATGAAAACGAACCCGGCCGCGCGCAGCGACTTTGCCAGTGCCACCGACGCCGCGGTCTTCGCCGGAACCTCCGCGAGTGTCGCCGGACGAGGCCCGGGTGCGGGCTGATGGGCCCAGATCAGGTCGGTCAGCGGACGATCGAGCGCCAGCATGGCCCGGGCGTTGACGACGGTGGCCTCGATCTTGCGCCGGTTGCGCACGATGCCGGCGTCGCCGAGCAGCCGCTCGACGTCAGCGGGACCGAACGCCGCGACGGCCCCCGGGTCGAAGCCGGCGAAGGCGGCGCGGAACGCCGGCCGCTTGCGCAGGATCGTCAGCCAGGACAGCCCGGACTGGAATGCCTCCAACGTCACCCGCTCGAACAGCGCCACCGGGTCGCGGACGGGCCGTCCCCACTCCTCGTCGTGGTACTCGACGTACTCCGGGGCGGACAGGCCCCACGGGCAGCGGGCCCGCCCGTCCGCGCCCACCACGGCCCCGGCCCCCACCGTCGCCACCACGGGAGCTGGGGCGCCGTTCTCGTTCACCGTGGTCGCGCTCATCGGGCCAGCTCCTCCTTGACGTACGGGGCGTAGCCCGGCTTGATGACGTTGTTGATGAGATCGAGCCGCTCGTCGAACGGGAGGAACGCCGACTTCATCGCGTTGAGCGTCAGCCAGCGGATGTCGGCCCACCCGTAACCGTGGACGTCGACGAGGGTGGCGAACTCGCTGGCCAGGGACACCCCGCTCATCAGCCGGTTGTCGGTGTTCACCGTGACGCGGAAGTGGAGTGCGCGCAGCAGGGCGATCGGGTGACGCTCGATGCTCGGCGCCGCGCCGGTGTGCACGTTCGAGGTCGGACACATCTCCAGCGGCACCCGCACGTCGCGCACATAGTTGGCGAGGTCACCGAGCGTTGCCCTGCCATCCGGATCGACCGTGATGTCGTCCATGATGCGCACGCCGTGGCCGAGGCGGTCGGCGTTGCACCACTGGACGGCCTCCCAGATCGACGGCAGCCCGAACGCCTCGCCCGCGTGGATCGTGAAGTGGCCGTTGGCCCGCTGGATGTACTGGAAGGCGTCCAGATGCCGGGTCGGCGGGTTGCCCGCCTCGGCACCGGCGATGTCGAAGCCCACCACGCCGGCGTCGCGCCAGCGGACCGCGAGCTCCGCGATCTCCAGCGAGCGGGCCTGGTGGCGCATGGCCGTGAGCAGCCCGCGGATGCGCAGCGACGTGCCCGCGCACCCCGCGCGGAACCCGTCGAGCACGGCCTCGACCACCCCGTCCAGCGTCAGGCCGCGCTCGACGTGCAGCTCCGGGGCGAACC
The DNA here is from genome assembly GCF_023242965.2 of Frankia sp. AgKG'84/4. Classification (GTDB taxonomy): domain Bacteria; phylum Actinomycetota; class Actinomycetes; order Frankiales; family Frankiaceae; genus Frankia. Next base: position 413 of record NZ_JALKFU020000023.1, on the reverse strand, counting down.
GTACCTCGGCGTAGACGACCCCGTCGGCCGCGAGATCCTCCGCGCACTCCCGCGCGACCCGCGCGATCGCCTCCGCCGTCTGCATCACGGCGACGGTGTGGCTGAACGTCTCCAGGTAGCGGACCAGCGAGCCGCTGTGCGCGCCGCCGCGGAACCAGGTGCTCAGCTCGTGCACGTCGGTGGTCGGCAGATCCCGGTAGCCGCCCTCGTCGGCCAGCTCGACGACCGTGGCCGGGCGTAGGCCGCCGTCGAGGTGGTCGTGCAGCAGAACCTTCGGTACCCGGCGGATCTGCTCGATCGTGATCGGGCCGGGCGCGGCGTCGTTGGTCATTTCTGTCCTCCGTCTCCCGCCCGACGGTAGGCCACGGGTCCGACAGATCCGCGTCGGCGGCGGCCGCCGGCCTGGTCCGGCC
>NZ_JALKFU020000239.1 GCF_023242965.2 Frankia sp. AgKG'84/4 | reverse complement strand
GGGCCGGGCAGGCCGGCAGGGTCGGGCAGGCCGGCAGGGTCGGGCAGGCCAGCGGGGTCGGGCGGCCCGGATCCGGTTGCCGGCGCGGGCGTCGGGGAGAGCTCGCCATCCGGGTTGGCCCGGTCCGGTGGATCCGAGGTTTCACCTGCCACGCCCGCCAGCATGCCTCAGCGCGGCGCCGGGCAGGTGGATTGCCGACACCGGAGGCGGTCGGTGGGCCACCGGTCACCCGATGTCGGTCACCCGGGATGCTGGGGGTATGCGTGAGGTGAGCATTCAGGGTGACGGAATACGGCTGGGGCAGTTTCTCAAGCTCGCTGACGTCGTCGGCGTCGGCTCGGACGTCAAGGGACTGCTGACCGGCGGTCTGGTGCGGGTCAACGGCGAGGTCGAGAGCCGCCGGGGGCGCCAGCTCGCCCCCGGCGACGAGGTGCAGGTGGCGGGGGAACAGTTGCGGGTGTCCTGACCGTCGGGCCGCCCGGCCCCCGGACCGGGACCGGGACCGACGCCGACGCCGGTGCTAGAGCTGGTCGGCGAACGCCGCTGCCCAGGTGTTCACCCGGCTGACGTAGTTCCGGGTCTCCTCGATGTCGGGTACGCCGCCGGCCGCGCGCACCGCGTCCGGACCGGCGTTGTACGCCGCGAGGATGAGCGAGACGCGGTCGCCGGGCAGGTGCTCCACCAGCTGGGCCAGCGTCGACTCGTAGCGGGCGGCGGACGGGATGGCATCGAGGGGATCCATCGGATCGGCCCGGCCGTCGCGGTTGGCGTCGATGCCGTAGTCGGCCCAGGTGGAGGGGAGGAACTGCATCATGCCGCGGGCACCGGCATGCGACACCGCCCGCGCGTCGAACTTGCTCTCCACCCGCGCCTGGGCGGCAAGCTGGGCGGGAGTGAGCAGGCCGTAGGCCGCCGCGGCCGCCTGGAACACGGGGATCAGTTCGTCGGGGACCTGGTGGGCCTGCCGCAACAGACCGCAGCCCGCCACCAGCGCGACGACTGACAACGCGGCCACGGCGGCCCGAGCGGACACCCGATCGATCATCGCATCCTCTCCGTCCCGGGCGCGTCGAGGCGGACTGGCCGGCCGGCGCGGCCGGCGGCTAGCCGACCAGTCGCTGGCGCAGCGCCCGCAGCTCCGGTTCGGAGACTCCCGTCTGGAGTGCCCAGGCCGCCGGCCCGCCCCAGCCGGCATCGACACCGTCGAGGAACCCGCGCATGACCTCGGGACGGCACGCGAGGTCGCCGGCCGAGGCGGGGGCCACCACCTGGCGGTACGACGGGCGGTCGGCGAGCCGGGCGTAGACGCGCGCGATCCGCTCGTTGGTCTGCGCGTAATCGTCGATGATCGCGTCCTGTTCGACACCGGCGATGCCGAGCACCAGGGCGGCGAGCACACCGGTGCGGTCCTTCCCGGCGGCGCAGTGGAACAGGGCCGGTCCCGCCGACGGGCTGGCGAGCACCCGCAGCGCCTGGGCCACGGCGTCGCCGGCGGCCCGCAGGTAGTTGAGGTAGTGCTCGATGCGGTCGGTGGTGTCGAGGTCCTTCACGATCGCGGGATAGCGCGGATCGTCCGGCATCACCCACTCGCCGGGCAGGAACGACAGGTGGTGGTATTCGATCGCCTCGGCGGCGAGGGGGCCGCGCCCCTCGCGCGCCGCCTCCTCCCTGGCCCGCAGATCGATGATGGTCCGCAGTCCGAAGGTGTCCCGCAGAAGGATCACGTCGTCGGCGGAGGCGGTCTGCACCGAGTCGGCCCGCAGCAGCGCGCCGTGGCGCGTGAGCGAGCCGTCGGTCGTCGGCAGACCACCGAGATCACGAACGTTGTCGCAGCCTGTGAGGTTCAACCAGCGATCCACGTACTGATCCTAGGATGACTGGCGCCATCGGTACCGGCCAAAGCCGGCGATTTCAATGATGGAACGCGGCTTTCCGATTGCTGCCGGTCAGCCCGGTGCGAGCGAGTCCTCTCCGGTGGGCTGGGGTGGGGCGGCGTTGATGGGGCGGGCCGGCACGCCGGCGACGACGTCGGCCGCGCGGATGTCGTCGGTGACGACGGCACCGGCGCCGACGATGGCCCGGTCGCCGACCTGCCGGTGTCCGGCGATGCTTGCCTGCGTTCCGATCCACGCCTGGTCGCCGACGGCGACGCCGCCGCAGATCCGCGCGCCCGGCGCGACGGTGACGTAGTCGCCGAGCCGGCAGTCGTGGGCGACGCTCGCGGCGACGTCGACCACCACGTGCCGTCCGGTGCGGACGTTGGTGGTGATGCTGGCCAGCGCGCAGACGACGGTGCCGGGGCCGAGCCGGACGTCGCCGCCGAGGTTCGCCCGCGGATGGACCAGGGTGGCGGGCCGCCGGCCGTGGACGGAGGCGTACCGGTCGACGTGCTGGCGCGCGGTGGCCTCGCCGAGGCCGATCAGGTAGTCGGCGTCGAGCCGGCCGAGCAGGTCGAGGCCGCCGAGCAGTGGCGCGCCGCGCCGGGCGACCGGGTCCGGGTCGGCGGATCCGTCGTCGAGGAACCCGAGGAACGTGTAGCGGGCCGACGGCCCGGCGGCGTTGACCGCCTCGACGACGTCGAGCAGCTCCCGACCGTGGCCACCGGCCCCCACGATCACCAGGGAGCGTGGGAGGTCGGGCACCGGGCGACCGTAGAGCGTTATCTCTATGTGTTCAACTCAACACTCAGAGCGTCTGATGGTGGGGGTGGCTGTCGCTGCCCGGAGTGTGGCGCGCGGAGCGTGGCCCCGGATCGACTACCATCGGCATCCTTCTGACCTCGAAGGGTGATGAATCGGTGAAGGTAGTCGTGACGGGAGGTGCCGGCTTCATCGGTGCGCACCTGACCAGGGCCCTGCTCGGCGCTGGTGCCGAGGTCGTTGTGATCGACGATCTCAGCACCGGCGCGGTGTCGAACCTCACCGGCCTGCCGGTGAAACTGATGGTCGGCAGCGTCACCGACCGCGCCATGGTCGAGGAGGCGTGCAACGGCGCGAACAGCATCGTGCATCTGGCCGCCCGACCGTCGGTGGAGCGCTCGCTACTCGACCCGATGGCCACGCACGCCGTGAACGCGACCGGCACCCTCACGGTGCTCGATGTGGCCCAGCGCGCCGAGACGCACGTCGTCGTCGTGTCCTCGTCCTCGGTGTACGGCGGGGCGGGCCCGATGCCGCGGGGGGAGGACGCGCCGTGCCGGCCGCGCAGCCCCTACGCGGCCTCGAAGCTCGCGGCCGAGGGGTACGCCCTGTCCTACGGTGCCGCCTTCGATCTGCCGGTGCTCGCCGTGCGGCTGTTCAACGTCTTCGGGCCCTTCCAGTCGGCCGGTCACGCCTACGCGGCGGTGATCCCCACCTTCATCGAGGCGGCGCTGGCCGGCCGGCCGCTGACGATCCACGGCGATGGCCGCCAGACCCGTGACTTCACCTACGTGGCGGGCGTCGCCGGGATGCTCTGTGACGCGGCGCTGCGCCGGCTGAGCCACCCGCACCCGGTCAACATCGCCTTCGGCACGCGGACGGACCTGCTCACCGTCGTCACCGAGCTGGAACGGGCGCTGGGGCGCCGGCTCGACGTCCGCCACGACGCGCCGCGGGGCGGTGACGTCCGCGACTCCCAGGCGGCCACCGACACGATGCGCGAGCTGTTCCCCGACGTGGTCGGGCTGGAGTTCGCCGACGCGCTGGACGCGACGCTCGCCTGGTACGCCGGGCGGGGCCCGGTCGCGCCGGCCGGGCGGTCAGCTCAGGCCGGTGGCGGGGCCGCCCCCGCCGCCCCGCGCCGGCCCTGACCTACCGTGGGCCCTGGCCGTCCGGTGGGCTCTGGCCGTCCGGTGGGCTCTGGCCGTCCGGTGGGCTCTGACCGTCCGGTGGGCTCTGACTGGCTCCGGCGGGCGCCGTCAACGCGTCGGTGACGGGCGTCCGTCGGCGCTCTGCGCCGCCTGCTGTCGGGGAATCAGGCCCGTGATCAGGTCGGCGGTCGCGGCGGCCTGGTCGGCGGCGGGCCCGGTGGCCGGGGTGGTGGCGACCAGGACCTGCTCGCCCGCGAGCGCCGCGAGGTCGGCGAGCACCGTCGCCGGCGGTGCCCACGGGTCGAGGTCGAGGGCCTCGGTCGGATCCAGGGCGGGCACCTCCACGTGGGAGATGAGGGGATGATGCGGCCGTCGGTCGGCCTCGCCGGTGCCGAACAGCTCCTCATGCAGCTTCTCGCCTGGGCCGAGGCCGGTGTAGACGATCTCGATCGGCCGGGCCTCCCGGGCGGCGAGGCGCCGGGCGACGTCGTCGATCCGCACCGGCTCGCCCATGTCGAGGACCATCGCCTCGCCGGGTGCGCCGAGGGCACCGGCCTGCAGGACGAGCTGGACCGCCTCGGGGATGGTCATGAAGTAGCGGGTGACGTCCGGGTGGGTGACGGTGATCGGGCCGCCGGCGGCGATCTGGCTGGCGAACACGGTCAGCACCGAGCCGTTGGACGCCAGCACGTTGCCAAAGCGCACGCTGACGAACGTTCCCGACGCCTCGCGGGCCACGGCCGCAGTGAGCCGCTCGGTGATCCGCTTGGAGAACCCCAGCGCGCTGGTCGGATTGGCCGCCTTGTCCGTCGAGATGTTCACCAGGCGTTCCACCCCGCAGGCCGCGGCCGTGCGCAGAATCGCCAGCGTGCCCCAGACGTTGGTCTTGACCGACTCGCCGGGGAAGCGCTCCAGCAGCGGGAGGTGCTTGAGCGCGGCGGCGTGGAAGACGACCTGCGGGCGGCGCTGCGCGAACAGCTTGGTCATCAGGTCGAGGTCGCGGATGTCGCCAAGGACGATCGCGTCGTCGTCGAGCATCGCCTGGCCGGTGATGGACAGCTGCACCGCGCGCAGCGCCGACTCGTCCCGGTCCAGCATGACCAGCTCGGCCGGTCCGAAGGTGGCGATCTGGCGGCACAGCTCCGCGCCGATCGAACCGCCGGCACCGGTGACCAGGACGCGGCGCCCGACGAGGTACCCGGCCGCGGCGGCCATGTCGGTGCTGATCTGGCGCCGGCCGAGCAGGTCGGCGAGGTCGAGGTCGCGGATGTCGCCGACGCCGACCCGCCCGTCGATGAGATCACTGACCTTGGGCAGGACCTTCACCGTGAGTCCGGCGTCCTCGGCGATTCTGTTGATCTCCCGGAGCAGCTCGGCGTCGGCGCTGGGAATGGCGACCAGCAGCGTGCGGGCCCCGGTGGCGCCGGCGACGGCGTCGATCGCGTCCCGCCCGCCGCGCACGCGCACGCCGAACAGGCGCAGGTTGTGCAGGCGGGGATCGTCGTCGAGCAGCGCGATGGGGTAGTAGGGGCTGTCCTGGGTGCGCAGCATCGCGGCCAGCGCACTTTCGCCGCCCTGACCGGCGCCGAAGACGAGCACCGGCTGGGCGTGATCGCGGTCAGGCCGGCGTAGGCGTTCCTCGAGCAGCCGCCACAGGTAGCGCACGCCGAACATCACCACGAGGGTCACCGTGCCGCCCAGGGGCGGGACGCTCAGGGGCATCGGCCGGGGCGGGCCGAAGGCGGCGATGACGATGAGTAGCCCGAGGATCGTCAGCACCACCGCCACGAGCAGGCAGAGCACTTCCTCGAAGCCGCCGAAACGGTAGCGCCCCAGGTAGAGATGCAGGGCCGTGCCAAGAAAATGGAGCAGACAGACCGCGAGCGCGCTGATCACCCAGAACCCGAGGCTGGACAGCGCGCTGAGCGAGTAGTCGAACCTGCCGACCTGTGCCGCGGTGAGGCCGGCGACCATCGCCACGCTGTCGAGAGCGATCTGCAGCCCGACCCGCTGGCGGAGGTCCAGGCGCGACACGCGCTGCGCGAGCTGCACTGTCCACCGACCGAGGACTGTGCCGTCTACTCTACGTCTCCACATGAGGCCATAGAGTAATCGTAACGGAGAGTAAAATAATCGCTACTCACTGGGTATGTTGAGGGGGTCCTCAATGACGGTGAGTGGTCGGGACGTTCATCCCGGGAGGGTGGTCGACGAGTGGAACTGCGCGACTATGTCCGCGTCCTTCGCCGCAGTTGGATGCTCATCGTGGCCTTTGTCGTGCTCGGCGGCGCACTCGCCGTCGCCGCGACCTGGCGGACCACGAAGCAGTACGCCGCGTCGGTGACCATGGTCGTCTCCTCGCCGGACAGCACCGAGGGTGCCGCCGGGGCCTATCAGGGGAGCCTGCTGTCCCAGCAGCGCGTGAAGTCCTACGCCAACCTGGTGTCCAGCGACCGGGTGGCGAGCGCCGTCATCGACCGGCTGCACCTGAAGACCACGCCGGAGGATCTGCGCGGGCAGATCGTCGCCGCGGCGGTCCCGGACACGGTGCTGCTGAAAGCAACTGTGCGTGACCGGGAGCCGGGGCAGGCACGGGCGATCGCCGACGCGGTCGGCTCCGAGTTCTCCCGCGCCGTCGCCCAGATCGAGGCGCCCTCGGGTGACCGGCCGCCGTCCGTGCGGGTGAGTGTGTGGGAACGCGCGAAGCTGCCGGACTCGCCGGTCTCGCCCCAGCCCACCCGCAACGTCGCCCTGGGGATCCTGCTCGGCCTGATCCTCGGCATCTCCGCGTCGATCATCCGGTTCCGCCTCGACACCAGCATCAGCGGGCCGGATGACGCCGCGGACGCCACCAACCTGCCCAACCTGGCGACGATCGGCTACGACACCGACACGGTGCGCCGGCCGCTCATCACCGACGCCCGGCCGCACTCGGCCCGCGCCGAGGCCTTCCGCCAGCTGCGCACCAACCTGCAGTTCGTCGATGTCGACGCCGGCCCGCGCTCGATCATCATCACCAGCTCGCTGCCGGGTGAGGGCAAGACCACCACGGCCTGCAACCTGGCGATCAGCCTGGCGCAGAGCGGGCACCGGGTCTGCCTGATCGAGGGTGACCTGCGCCGCCCGGCGTTTGGCTCCTACCTCGGCGTCGAGTCCGCCGCCGGGCTGACCTCCGTGCTCATCGGCGCCGCCGATCTCGACGACGTGCTGCAGCCGTGGGGCGAGGGCCGGGTCGGCGCCGGCAAGGTCGAGGTGCTCGCCTCCGGGCCGGTCCCGCCGAACCCGTCCGAGCTGCTCGGCTCGAAGAACATGGCGGAGCTCATCGAGCTGTTGCACTCCCGCTTCGACTACGTGCTCATCGACGCCCCGCCGCTGCTGCCGGTCACCGACGCCGCCGTGCTCGCCACCCGCACCGACGGCGTGCTGCTGGTGGCGCGGGTCGGCCGGACCCGCTGCGAGCAGCTTCGCCGCGCCACCGACGCGCTGCGTGCGGTGGACGCCCGGATGGTCGGCACGGTGCTCAACATGGTCCCGACCAAGGGCCCGGACGCCTACTTCTACGGCCAGTACAGCAGCTACGGGCCGCGGGGCCGCCACGCGCGGTCCAGTGCCGAGCGCTCGGTTCTGGCCTCGGCGCCGGACGCCGGGGTCCGCCCCGCCCAGCCGCACGGCGCCGGGTCGGACGGCTCCTCGCGCGCCACCGGTAGCGCGGCCCGTGCGACTGTGTCGGTCCCGGCGGCCCGCCAGCCCGCCGAGTCCCGCCGAGGCAATGCGGGCGGATCCGGCCGGGGCCGATCCGGCCGGGACGGATCCGGCCGGGACGGATCCGGCCGGGACAAGGACGAGCCGAGCCGGGCGGACGGATCGCCGTCCGAGCCCGTCGGGGGCGCGGTACCCGCGGGCACCCGCGAGCCCGCCGGGGTGAC
>NZ_JALKFU020000238.1 GCF_023242965.2 Frankia sp. AgKG'84/4 | reverse complement strand
ACCGTACGCAGGGCCGCCGCCGGCCTCGGTGCCGTCGTCCTGCTCAAGGGCGCCCGCACCCTGGTCGTCGAACCAGCCGGCGCCGCCTGGGTGAACACCACCGGCTCGGCGTGGCTCGGTAGCGCCGGCACCGGCGACGTGCTGACCGGTCTCGTCGGCTCGCTGCTCGCCGCCGGCCTGCCCGCTGCGCTGGCCGGCGCCGTCCGACGGCGGCATGCCCGGCGCCATGCCATCGGGGGATGCCCGGTGAGCTCCGAGGTCCCGGCTCGGGTGGCCGTGGACCGCCGCCCACTCTCGGTGGCGATCATCGATGATCATCCGGTCGCGACGGAGTCGCTGGCCGGACGGTTCGCCGGCGCCGGGTTCTCGGTGCTGGCGCCCGCGCCGAGTCTGGCGGCCCTCGACCCGGCGGCCACGCCCGACGTGGTCGTCTGTGACCTGCACCTGCCCGGGCTGTCCGGCGCCGCCGCCGTGGCCGAGCTGCGCGGCCGGGGCCTGCCGGTGCTCGCGACGTCCGGGGTGGCGACGCCGGACGAGGTCCTCGACGCGATCGCCGCGGGGGCCGCCGGTTTCGTCGACAAGACCGCGCTCGCGCACCAGTTCGTCGCCGCGGCCTCCGCCGTCGCCACCGGCGGCCACCACGTCTCCGCCCGGCTGGCCGGATTCCTGCTCGAGGACGCGTTCCGGCGGCCGCTGACCCGCGACGAGGTCGACGACGGCGAGCGGAACCTGCTGCGCGGCCTCGCCCAGGGCGACACCCTCGACGAGCTGTGCGCCGAGTGGTCCCTCCCGCCCCCGGCAGCGCACCGCCACCTCGTGCGGGTCTTCGACGCCGCCCGCCGTCGGCGGCGCCTGCACCGGCCCTCGCCGCGCGAGGCCGAGGTGATGGTGCTCGTCGGCTGCCGCGGGCTGTCCCACAAGGAGGCTGCCCGGGCGATGAACGTCAAGGTCAGTGTGGTCGCCGACTATCTGCGCGCGGCGCGGGTCAAATATCTCGCCAGCCATCCCGACGCCGCGGCGACGATCCCGCCGAGTACCGCTGCCGCTCTCTGGGCCCGGGAGCTCGGCTTCGGCTGAGCGCCGCACGAACACCCCCCGCATTTCGTGGGATTGCCGGCGTGGGCCCGCCGCCGGGACGCTCGTCACAATGACCACCGACGAGGGGGAGGAGGGCCGGTCCCGGTCCGGCCGGTTGCAGGCGGCCTTCGATGCCTCCTTCCTCACCGCGGCGGTGCTACCAGCCGGCCTCACCCTGATCAGGGCCCCGGCCAGCCCCCGTTTCGCAGCGGGCGAGGACGTGGGCGCGGACGCGGGCGCGGTGTGTCACGGCCAGGCGATCTGGCTGGGGCAGCCGGATGCCCCGCTGTACCGGCTCGACGACGAGCGCTGGCTGCTGGCCGGCGCCCGCCGGGCCGACGCCCTGGTCCGCGGCCTGCTCGAGCCGGCGTCGGCGTCCAACTCCGCACCGGGGGCGGTGGCGTCCGTCGTGCGGGACGACCTGCGTGCGGGCGTCCTGCGGATCACCTGGCTGGGACCGGTCGTGGCCCGGCTGCGCCTCACCCCTGGTGAGGACGCGACGCTACCCGACGATCTTCCCGCCGAGCTCGGGCGGCTGGCCGGCGCCGCGGTCACGCGGCTCGCTGAGACGGCCGCCGAGCTGCGGCGTCCCTGGTGGCGACCCGTGCGGTGGCGTCACGGCCGCCGCCGCACGGCCCGGACGGGCCATCCGGGCCCGTGACCACGCGCGGAAATTCGGCCGGGCTCGGGAATCCGGCCGCCCACCGCCGCCGAAGCCGTCCGACAACGGCTTCCGCCCGGCGTTTTCCCCCGAAGATTGGGGGATGGTGCGGGCCACGGTGATCCCACAGGATGACCGTGGGAATCACGCCGTGCGATGGCGCGGGCGGGCTGACCTCGGGGGAACAGCCCATCCGCGTCGTGCGGGGGCGTACCGGTGTGGTTCCTGGGCCGCCGGCATTCGGGGGAGGCCGGCGGCCCACCCACCTCCAGCTCTGACCCACCACGAGGGGCGACGGGATATGGACGATCCGTCCCGTTGTTCGCTGGTTTGGCGAGGGTGCCGACGTTGCCCCGACTGACGCCGCTACGATCTGCCCACCGGAAACGTGGACAGGGGGTGCTGTGGGGGAGCCGATCCTCGCGATCGACTACGGCACCTGCAGTGCCAGGGCAGCCCTCGCGGTCGATGGCCGCATCGAGCTGGTCCGGGAGCCGGCGAGCGGCTCCGCGAGCTGGCCTGCCTCGGTGTTCGCCGACGGCGACAACCTGATCGTCGGCACCCTCGCCGAACGGCGCAAGCGGATCTGGCCCGCCGCCTACCGCGGCGAGATCAAGCGCGACCTCGCCCGTGACTACGTCGTCCCCCTCGACGGCCGTGGTTACCCGGCCCGTCAGCTGGTCACCGCCGTGCTCGCCGCGCTGAAGGCGGAGGCCCAGGAGCAGGCCGGCGGCCAGGCCCTGACCCGCGCGGTGGTCACCGTCCCGGCCAGCTACGACCCGGCGGGCCCGCTGCGCCGCATGATGATCGCCGCCGCGGAGGCCGCCGGCTTCGTCGACGTCGACCTGCTCGCCGAGCCGGTCGCCGCCGCCTGGTCGCCGCTGGACGGCGCCGAGCCGGAGCCCGGCTCCCTGCTGCTCGTGTACGACCTCGGCGGCGGAACGTTCGAGGGCGCGCTCGTCGCCGTCGGCGCCGACGGGCGGCACGAGATGCTCTCCCACGCGGCGCTGCACGACTGCGGCGGCCGCGATCTCGACCAGATCCTGTTCGACGAGATCCTCGGCCTCTACGGCCCCGGGCTCGAACCGCTGCTCAACCCGCCGGGCATCGGCGAGCTGCACCAGACGACGGCGAGCCGCACCCGCCACGAGCTGCTCGACTTCGCCCGCGCGGTCAAGCACCAGCTCAGCGACATCGCCTCGGTGGAGGACGTGTTCAGCCCCGCGGGTCTGCTCGTGGCCATGCGCCGCGAACGGTTCACCCAGCTCGCCTCCCCCACCCTGGCCCGCACCATGGCGTGCTGCCAGCACCTGCTGGAGGCCGCCGGGTACAGCCCCGACAAGCTCAGCGGCGTGCTGTCCGTCGGTGGCTGCGCGCACATCCCGGTGGTCACCGACATCCTCACCGGCCGCCTCGGCGTCGGCACCGACTGGCCGGCGCAGCAGATCTACACCGCCGTCGACCCGGAGCTCGCCGTCGTGCTCGGCGCCGCCGCCTGGGCCTCGTCGGTGGCGACGCGGCGCACCACCGCGGCCCGTCCGAACCCGGTGCTGCAGCCGGCCCGCTGGGACATCCCCGGCGGGCGGGCGACGATGGTCCGCTGGCTCGTCGAGCCCGGCGAACGCTTCGACGCCGGCGCGGTGCTCGCCCGCGTCCGGCTCACCGACGGCTCACTGTTCGACCTGGCCATGGACGTGCCCGGCAGCCTCATCCACACCCACGCCGACCCCGGCACCCCGGTGCGCGACGCCGACTGGCTCGCGACGACCCTGCCCTCCGGTCCCGCGCCGCTGGTCGGCGGCTCCTCCGTGGGCGGCGCGGACCTGCGCGGCTTCGACCGCAGCACCCGCCCGTCCCACCACGTCGAGGCCACCGCCCGCGCCACCCTGACCGGTCACGAGCGCGACGTCACCTCCGCCGCCTTCTCCCCCGACGGGACGCTGCTCGCCACCACCAGCAAGGACGGCACCCGCCTGTGGGACGTCGCCACCGGGCGCACGTCGCTGACACTCTCCGGCCGCAAGAGCCTGGTCGTCCACGGCTGCGCGTTCTCCCCCGACGGCAAGCTCCTCGTCACCACCGGCAGTGACAAGACCGCCAGGATCTGGGATGTCGCCGCCGGCCGGCAGACCCTCACCCTCACCGGGCACCGCGGCCCCGTCTACGGCTGCGCGTTCTCCCCCGACGGCAGCCTCGTCGCGACCACCGGAACCGACCGCACCGTGCGCCTGTGGGGCGCTCAGACCGGGAAGAACATCGCCACCCTTGCGGGTCACCGCGGCACCGTCTACGGCTGCGCCTTCTCCCCCGACGGCCGGCTGCTGGTCACCGCCGGCGCCGAGTCCACCCTGTTGTGGGACGTCTCGGTCGGCGAGATCATCATGAGCCTGCCCGGCCACACGAACTTCACCGGCGGCTGCGCCTTCTCCCCCGACGGCGCCGTGCTCGCCACCGCCGGCAACGAGGGCACCCGGCTGACCGACACGGCCAGCGGCACCACCGTCGCCACCCTGCCCGGCTCCGCGCAGAGCTGCGCCTTCTCCCCCGACGGCCAGCTCCTCGCGACCGCGAGCACCGACGACACCGCCCTGCTGTGGGACGTCGCCACCGGCACCGCGATCGCCACCCTCACCGGTCACGAAAGCACCGTGATGAGCTGCGCCTTCGCCCCCTTCGGCCTGCTGCTCGCCACCACCAGCACCGACATGACCGCCCGCCTCTGGGACATCACCTACACGCCCTGACGGACACCCGCAGCGCAGTCACAGGGATCGCGCGAGGTGGCAACCGGACCACGCCCGTCCGACACGCCGCCACCTCCGTTTCGCACATATGTGCGGCTCACTATGAAAAGATCCACTCCGGAGGAGGTGTTCCATGGCGGACCGTAGCGCGATCGAGTGGACACAGGCCACGTGGAATCCAACTACCGGATGCGACAAGGTATCCACAGGTTGCGACAATTGCTATGCGCTGAACCTGGCTGGTCGACTGAAGACGATGGGGAGCCCGAAGTACCAGCGAGACGGCGATCCCCGGACGTCCGGGCCCGGTTTCGGCGTCACGATGCACCCCGATGCCCTGGCCATCCCGCTTCGCTGGAAAGCGCCCCGCCAGATTTTCGTCAACTCCATGAGCGACCTTTTTCACGCCCAGGTCTCCGCGACGTTCGTTCGGGAGGTCTTCGACACCATCGCCGCCGCCCCCCAACACACCTTCCAGGTCCTTACGAAGCGCTCCCTGCGCCTCGCCCGCCTCGCGGACACGCTGTCGTGGCCAGACAATCTCTGGATGGGTGTCTCGGTGGAGAACGCCGCAGCGTTGTCGCGGATCGACGACCTCCGTCACGTCCCCGCCGCTGTGAAATTCCTGTCCTGCGAGCCGCTCCTGGGCCCGCTGACCGGCATCGATGTAGATGGCATCGACTGGGTCATCGCAGGCGGGGAGTCGGGTCCGCACCACCGTCCCATCGAGACAAGCTGGGTCGCTGAACTCCGCGACGTGTGCAACCACGCGGACGTTCCCTTTTTCTTCAAGCAGTGGGGCGGGCGAACTCCCAAGGCGAAGGGTCGCCTCCTCGATGGACGAGTCTGGGACGAGATGCCGCTGGCCAGCCCCGCGGCCTGACGACCGGTCAATAGGTATCCGCGCCCGCTGCTGGACCCCTGTCAAAGTTTGGGAATCTCCAGAACCTCGTCACCTCATGACGGATCATGGCTGTGGGATCCAAGGGGGTGGGGGCGACGGTCGCCAACGACGAGTTCTTCCAGCGGCGCCAGGCAGCCGCCGTCCTCAAGCATGGTGTTGTCCAGCGATACAGCACCGTGTTCACAACGATGACCAGTACCGACAGCTCAGGCCGACGTGTTGTCTACCTCGACGGATACGCAGGCCGCGGCGGGTATGAGGACGGCACGCCTGGCTCCCCGTTACTTGCTCTGGAGACCGCCCGGGCCGTCGCCGGCTGGGATCGGCATGTCGAGAGTGTCTTTGTCGAGGCTGACCGCGCAAGCTACCTGGAGCTCACGAAACGTCTACAGGAGGCAGCGACGGACGGCACCCCGTGGAGGGTGCGCCACGGCGATGTCGTTGAGCATCTTGACGAGACCCTAGAGCTGGCCCGCGGCCTTCCCCTGCTGGCGTTTCTCGATCCGTTCGGCACGGCCCTGCCTTTCGACGCGCTCGTAGAGCGCATACTCAACCGTCACGAGACCGCACCGACCGAGGTGCTGCTCAACCTCAATATCGATCTAGTGCGGCGATGGGGCGGACTCCTCGACCTCGAAACCCGCAACATCGGCCAAGAAACCATCCTCGCCCGCCTCGACCGCTTCTTCGGAGACAGCTGGTGGCGAGACGTCTATCTTGACACCCGCGGCGGAGACTCCGCGCTGGCGGCCAGCCAGGCCGCCCTCGCCGTCGTCGACACATTCCACGAAAGGATCCGCGCCCGGACAGGGCATGGGGCCGTTGGTCAATCGCATTTCAGAGATATACGGGCGAACCCTGGGTCAGGCGCGAGACAAACACATACGCAGAGCATGGGACGCCCTTGCGAAGGACGGCATTGTGCGCCCCCGCGCCAGTGGCGTGCGCGTCTACCAGGACACTCTCGTTCCGCATCAATCCCGATGATCTCAAGTCAGTGCCTGAATTCAGAACCATCTCAGCGGAGTTCGCGGGCGAACAGCTCGGTGAGCTTCTCCCAGTGCCGGGCGGCGGCGGCCTCGTCGTAGGCGCCGACGTGGTCGGGGACGGCGAAGCCGTGTGGGGCGTCGTAGTGCTCCAGTTCGTAGCGGACGCCGGCCGCGTCGAGGGCGGCGATCAGCAGTTTCTGCTGCTCCGGGGTGCAGGTGCGGTCGTCGGCGGCGATGCCGAAGTAGAGCGCGGCCTGGATGTCGCCGGCGCGGTGGTGCGGGCTGGTCGGCTCCTCGGTGGCGATGCCGCCGCCGTGGAAGGAGGCGGCGGCAGCGACACGCTCCGGCAGCGCCCCCGCCAGGGTGAACGCCATGAGGCCACCCCGGCAGTAGCCGTACGCGCCGACCTTGTCGGTGCGCAGGTCGTCGCGGGTGGCGAGAAGGTCGAGCAGCGCCGCGGTGTCCTGGACCACCAGCCGCGGGTCGGCCTGCGCCATCCTGGCCATGACCTGGGCACGCTCGTCCGGGTCGACGAAGGCCGTGGTGATGTCGAAGGTGAACGGGCCGTAGCGGTAGTAGTAGTTCGTGAGCGCCACCGCGTAGCCTTCGGCGGCGAGGCGCTCGGCCATCTCGTGGGCGGCCGGGCGAACGCCGGCGGCGTCCGGGTAGAGGATCGCCACGGGCAGCGGCGCGCCGCCGTCCGCGCGGCCGGCCGGCGGGGTGTGGAGGTGGACATCCATCACGCCGTCGGAGGTGTGGACGTCGAGTTCGGTGACTGGCATGCGCTACGCCTCCCGCTCGCTGCTCCCGGGTCCTCGCCCTCGTCCTCGCCCGAGGAGAACCGCTGACGGAACAAGCATCCTCCGGCGGGCACCCGGATGAGCGCGGCGGGGGCCGCAAACGGGCAACGCCCCCGATCGACGGGGGCGTTGAAGGTGCTGAGGCTCGCGGAGTGCCCGCCCTGCGTCAGACCGGCTGTGCGTCGTCCGCGGCAGGAGCGGTGCTCGCCCCGTCCGGCGGCGGGCACTGCAGGCCGAAGTCGTCGAGCACCGCGCTGGGGGCGACGCCGCAACCGACCTCGTAGGTGCCGACCTGGACGAGTTCCCAGCCGGCGGGGGTGCGGTGCACCAGGCCTTCGGCCCGGTCGAGGTCCTCGACCGTCGGTTCCAGTTCGGTGAGCGCCCAGCTCGGGTCGCTGGCCGCCAACACAGTGCCGGTGACCTGGTAGTTCGTCGCAGGGACAGCGGCGGTGTACTGGCTCCCCCGGACCGATAATGCCCCGTGGAGTGGTGTAGATCGGTTCGCGTTCCGCTCTGCGTCTTTCGCTATTATGCGGCCTGAATATC
>NZ_JALKFU020000237.1 GCF_023242965.2 Frankia sp. AgKG'84/4 | reverse complement strand
CGGTCGTGGCGTTCCGCCGGCGGCGGCGCCCCAGGTCACGCGATCTTCGACGGCCTCGGCAGCACCGGCACCGCGGCCCACGGCCACCCCGGGCGCACCGGGCGCACCGGGCGCCGGGCGGGTGCCCGGTGGCCTGAGCGGGATCTCGGCGGGGTCGCTGAGCGAGGTACGCGCGTGGGAGCAGTTTCGCGGCTCCCCCGTCGACGTCATCGTCACCTTCAGCGACCGAAGCGGCTGGGCCGGCATCACCCAGCCGTGGCTGGGCACGAGCGCCGAGCGCTTCGCGGGCTTCACGGGCATCTGGGTGATCTCGCAGCCCTTCTTCCCCACCGATGGCGGGGACATCGCGTCCTGCGCGGCGGGCGCCTACGACGAGCGCTGGCGGCAGTTCGGCGACTGGCTGGTACGCCAGGGACGCGGCGCCAGCATCGTCCGCCCCGCCTGGGAGTTCAACGGCGCCTGGTTCCCATGGTCGGTGTCGAAGGATCGAACGAACTGGGTGCCGTGCTTCCGGCAGGTCGTCACGTCGATCCGCGCCACCGCCCCGCAGGTCCGGATCGACTGGACCTTCAACGCCCACAACACGGACGCCTTCGAGTACTACCCGGGTGACGAGTACGTCGACATCGTCGGGGTCGACACCTACGATCAGTGGCCGGCGAACAAGGACGAGGCCACCTTCACGGCGCAGTGCGAACAGCCGACCGGGCTGTGCGCGGGCATCGCGTTCGCCCGCAAGCACGGCAAGCAGTTCTCCGTGCCCGAGTGGGGGCTGGTCGGAACGAGCGACACCGGCGCGAGCAAGGTCGGCCAGGCCGGCGGCGACAATCCGGTCTACATCTCGATGATGCACAAGACCATGTATGACAACGCCGATATACTCGCCTACGAGGCCTATTTCAACGACGACCTTCCCAACAACGTGCATTCGTCGCTGATCAATCCGACGACCCATCCAAAGGGCGCGGCGCTTTACGCCCAGCTCTGGTGACCGACCGGGAGGCGACGTGGGTGCCGCCCGAACGCGGTGGCGCGAGACCGGCGCCCGCGGGACGGCGACCATCATCGCCGCGGCGTGGGTGATGGTCCTCGCGAGCTGCACCGGGAGCGGGCTGCCCGGTGGACTGGCACCTGCGGCGCCGCCCGGCGCGGCGACCCGGCAGGTCCCCCTGGCGCCGGTCGACCAGCGCGGGCAGGTGGCGAGCGGCTGGAGCGTCGACGAGAGTGGCGACGACCCGGGCTCGCCGATCGACTGCGGGGACACCAGCCGGGCGTATCCGTCGCCGGCCGGGGTGAGCGGCGACATCTACTACTGCTCGCCGAGCGCCGCCGGCGCAGACGCCTGCTGGCCGACACCTCGACCTCGCCGGATGCTCTGCCTGCGCGACCCGTTCACCACCACGCTGTCCGCGTTGACGGCCACGGCGCTCGTCGCCAGGGTGCCCGCGGCGAGCAGTCCCGTTCCGCTCGGTCTTCGCCTGGCCGACGGTGACAGGTGCCGGCTGCGTGACGGTGGCGCGTGGAGCTCCCCGGAAAGCCATCCCGACTACGTCGGCTCCTACTCCTGCGACCGGGGCGGCATAGTCTGGGCGGCCCCGGGCACGGCCGCCGGCGGCATCAACCGGACGGCGAGGCGCTGGACCGTCCTGCGCGGCGAGGTCACCGGCCCCCTCGCCGTCGTCCCCATCACCGAGGCGTACGTCGTCGCGACCGCCCCCTGAGCCGCTGCCGCCGAGAGGCCGGCCGACCTCGTCTCGTCCCCTGGGTACAGTGACGGTGGCGGCCTTCGGGCGCCACGGCGGTGGGGCCCGCCGTACCCGAACCGCGGCGAACCGCCGCCAACGGTCCCTGCTTGTGACGAGTCGCGCCCACGCTGGCCGGGGCGCCGCGCAGGTGGGGAGTGCCCGTGACGGATGTCGGGAAGGCGGTCGGGAAGGCGGTCGGGAAGGCGGTCGAGCCCACCGACCCCGATGTCGATCTGCACGTTCCGGCGCAGCGCGAAGAGCTACGCCGGGCGCCCGCCCGGCTGCTCGCGGTGATTGCTGCCGGTGGTGCGATCGGCGCCTGCGCCCGGTACGGGCTGGGGCTGGCGTGGCCGACGCCGGCCGACGGGTTCCCCTGGACGACCTGGGTGGTCAATGTCTGTGGCTGCGCGGCGATCGGCGTGCTGATGGTGCTGATCGTCGAGGCGCGGACCGTGCCTCCGTTGGTCCGCCCGTTCCTGGGCACCGGAATCCTCGGCGGGTTCACCACCTTCTCGACGTACGCGGTCGACGCGCAGCGCCTGATGGACGCCGGCCGCGCGGACCTGGCGCTGGCCTACCTGGCGGGCACGATGCTCGGCGCGCTCGGCGCCGTGTGGGTGGCCGCCGCGGCGACGCGACGGCTCACGCGGAGGCCGGGATGACCCGGCTGGCCAGACGACGGTCCGCACGGGGAGCGGGCCGGTGACCTGGCTGCTGGTGATCGCCGGGGCGATGGTCGGCGCACCGCTGCGGTACCTGACCGACCGCGCCGTCCAGGCACGTCACGACACGGCCTTCCCGTGGGGCACCTTCGCGGTCAACGTCGCGGCGAGCCTGGTGCTCGGCCTGGTCGCCGGCGCGGTGAGCGCCGGGGCCGCCTCGCCGCGGGTGGCGTCGCTGGTCGGGACGGGGCTGTGCGGGTCGCTGAGCACCTACTCGACGTTCTCCTATGAGACGCTGCGGCTGGCCGAGACCGGCTCCCGGACCCTCGCCCTGCTCAATGTGGTCGGCAGCGTGTTCGCCGCGGTCGCGGCCGCCGCCCTCGGCGTCGCGCTGTCGCGGGCGATCTGGGGCTGAGGGCGACGGACAGACGAACGAACGGGCGCGGCGCCCGGCCCGCGATGGCGTGCGCCGGGCGCTGCGGCCGCCCCAGCCCACCCCGGCCATCCCAAACCAGCCATCGCGGCGACGGCGGCACCCCAGGGTGACCGGGGCCATGTCGGGACCCCCCCCGAAAGAGGTTCGTGGCAGCGTCGAACGGGAGAAGCTCTGGTTAACAAGGAAGGAACACTGCCTGATGCAGCCCTCCCGTACCAGCGATCGCCCTATGCCCGATCTTGACCATCAGCTTCCGTCCCGGGGTGGCCCACCGGCGTCCGACCGCGAGGAGGCCCGCGTTCTCGCCGTCATCGATGGGCCGGACACGGTGGACTACACCGATGCGGACCACTACGTGGCGCATACGGAGACGCTGCGCGGAGTCGTCCGGCAGCGGCTGGTCACCCGCGCGCTGATCGAGCACCTGCCGCCCGCGCCGGGACGCCTGCTGGACATCGGCGGCGGAAACGGCGTGCAGGCACTGGAGTTCGCCCGTCGCGGCTACGACGTGACCGTCTGCGAGCCCGACCCGAAGATGCTGGCAGCGGCGCGACACCTGCTGGCCGACGTTCCCGAGGCGGTCCGACGGCGCGTCACCCTGGTCCAGGGGAACGGGCAGGAGGCCGCCGGCCTGGTGGGGGCCGGCTGGGACGCCACCTTCTGTCACGGCGTCATCATGTTCGTCCCCGAGCCCGGGCCCCTGCTGAACGTCCTCGTCGAGCTCACCCGGCCCGGCGGAATCATCTCCGTGGTCGGCAAGAACGGACCGGCACTCGCGCTGCGCGCGGGACTCCAGGGTCGCTGGCGGGACACCGCCGCGCTCCTCGACGAGCCCGCGACGGGGTCCACCGATCCGGCGGTGGCGCTGCCTCCCGGCGACGATCCGGCGAACGTCGCCACGATCCTCGCCACCGCCGGGACACGGTCACTCGCGTGGTACGGCATCAGAACCTTCACCGATCATCTCGGCGACACCCCGGCCGGCGCGGACGTGGACACCGTCGTCGACGCCGAATGGGCAGCCGGCGCGCAGGACCCCTACCGCGGCATCGCCCGCCTCATCCACCACGTGCACCGCCGGAACAGCTAGCCGGCGGGGTTCGCCGTGCGATCGAGGGTCGGATCAGACGCCGTGTCTCGTCATCGCGCGGCCGCCCTGGCGCGGTGGCGTGCCACCGCAGCTGTGTTCGCGCACCGTACGGAGCAGTAGCTGCGGCGGCCATTGCGCGACACGTCAACAAAGGCGACCTCGCATCCGGCGCGTTCGCATCGCCCAAGCCGGTCCGCGCCGTCGCCGCAGATCACCTGGGCCAGTCCGGAACTCGTGATGGCCCTGATTCGTGCGACGATCCCGGCATCGGGCATCCGGTAGTGCAGGTGTGGACGGCCGTCATGTGCGGAGATGTACGGCGAACCGGCCGATTCCTCCAACAGGTCGTTGACGAGGTCGAAGAGCCGGTCATCAGCGGGCAGGCCGAAACACGCGTCCAACCTGTCCGCCCAGCGCAGCAGGTCGGCCCGCGCCGCCTCGCTGTCGAGCTCCGCGTTGGCCACCTTGTGGCGCCGCAGAGCGGCCCGCACAAGATTCGCGGGCGCATTCCTCTCCAGATTCGCCAGGTCAGCCGCCAGATGAGCCCCATGCACGCTGTAATGGTTGAAATGCACCCTGCCATTCCAGCACTCTCGGAGGCGACCTGCAACGCGTCAGCAGCCGGAGGAGCTGAGCCCGTGACCGTGATAAACGAGACCGCTGGGATCGCCCTGAAGGGCGAGATCGAGCAGATGGCAGCCAGAGTCTTCGAGCACGAGGCACTGCGGAACGAGTTCTACGATCGGTGGACAACCCGGTCCCTGTCGGCAGAAGAAGTCCGGGCGTTTGCCGTCGAATATCTCAGCAGGACCATCAGGACGAGTGAGATGGTGGCGCTCTCCGTCGTGAACACGGCAGATCGGACCGCGCGGGTCGAGTGCGTGAAGAACCTGTATTCCGAATATGGCGGCGGAAATCCAAAAAAAGTTCATCTCACCCTTCTCGAAGACTTTCTCGAGGATCTTCTCACCCGGGTCTCAGGGCGGCCGGTGACCATCGACGAGCTTTACGGGGAGCCACCCCTGCCCAGCACCCGGTCATTCAGTTCCGGTCAGCTCGAGCTATTCAGCGCGGATGACCAGCGGGTCGTCCAGGGCGCCCTGCTGGCACAGGAGTGGCTGGCGTACTCAATGATGGTCAGGCTGTACGAGGGGGTGCGCAACTACAAGCACTGCTACCACTCCGAAGAGGACTTCCACGAACACTGCGAGTACTTCTACATTCACATCGGGGAGGCCGAGAAGGAACACCGGATCCAGGCCGTCGAGTCCGCGTCCCAGGTGTGCGCCGATCCCACGGACCTCAGCCGGGTGCGGGCCGGGTTCGACGGCTTTCTCGACCTGACCGTGGAGTACTGGCGGGGTGTGGCAGCCCGGATGCGCGAGGCGGGCGACCTCGCACGGGGTCTGGAGAACCGAGCCCATGCGGCCGCGGTGCCCGCTGCCCGCCTCCGCTAGCGACGTCGAGCCGCGGGGCCCGGCGGACACCCCGGAACGCCGCCAGAAAGGCGCCAGGGGCCGCTGGGTACCCGCAGGCCTCGTCCTGGCTCAGGTCCTCAGCCTGCAGTGCGGGTCCGCGGCGGCCAAGAACCTCTTCCCCGCCGTGGGCACCACCGCCACCGTCCTGATGCGCCTGTGGTTCGCCGCGCTGATTCTGCTGGCCCTGGCGAGGCCGAACCTTCGTGCGACCTGGGCCAGGGGAATGCGCCCGGTAGCCGCGCTGGGCTGCGTTCTCGCGGCCATGAACATGGTGTACTTCCAGGCGGTCGCCTATCTTCCCCTCGGTGTGGCGGCCGTGCTCGAGCTCCTCGGCCCGCTCACCCTGGCGACCGTGATGTCGCGGAGCCGGGCGGACGCCGCCACGGCGGCGCTGGCGTTCGGCGGAATCACCCTGATCACCTTTCCGCACGGAGCCGGGGTCACCACGGCTGGGCTGGCACTTGGCCTGCTCTCGGCAGTGTTGCGTGCTTCCTATGTCCTGCTGAGCAGACACATCGGACGCGCGAGCACCGACTTGTCCGGCCTCGCCGTCGCTCTCCTCATCGGCGCGACCGCCTTCACGCCCTTCGCCCTGGTCTTCGGTGACGTCAGCCGACTCGACGACCCGCGGAACCTGGCGCTGGGCCTGCTCGTCGCGGTCCTTTCCTCGGCGCTGCCGTACACGCTCGACCTGCACGCGCTGCGCAGAACCACCGCCAGAGTTTTCGGAGTCCTGATCTGCCTGGGCCCAGCGGTCGGCGCCATCGTCGGCTACACCCTGCTGGGAGAAGCGCTCAGCTCGCGACAGATCATCGCAATTTTGCTAATTTCGGCGGCCACGCTTCTGGTCTCCCGGCGGAAGGCCGACGCGCCGGGAAGTCCGCGATCAGTGGACCGAGCGCTTGTGAGCAGCGCTCTGATCGGCAGGAGCACGAACGCGCCGCCGTCAGCCACCCCGACAAGCCAGCGCACCGCCCCCGAGACCAGCCGGCGGCTACAGGTATCTCACTGGAAGGAAGACGACGGTCGGTGAGACCGCATCCTGCGCCGTCGCCACGTATCGGCGCCGTGGATCTCACCGATTCCATGCCGCTCCGCATTCCATCGCACTGAACACCAGCCCAGCCCGACCCCCCACGACCAGGGCAGGATGGCGTGGAGACCGCCCACCCAGCCGTGACGTGGAAGAGGTTCCTATGGTGATCGTCGCCGGTCAGATCTTCGTCGACCCGGCCCAGCGCGGGAACTATCTCGCCGGCTGCGCCGGTGTCATGGAGCAGGCGCGCCGCACGCCGGGCTGCCTCGACTTCGCGATCAGCGCCGACCTGGTCGATCCGGCGCGGATCAACATCTTCGAGCGCTGGGAGAGCCGGCACGCCGTCGTGGCCTTCCGCGGCGCCGGCCCGAGCGACGAGCAGAACGCGGCGATCTCCGCGGCCTCCGTGGCCGAGTACGACGTCGCGGCCACCCGCTCGCTGACCTGAGGCCCGCCCTTCCTGGTCGGGCGTCCTGGTCGGGCGTCGGCGAAGACTGAGGTCTTGACCTTGACCCAGGGTCAGGGTTTCAGCATGGCGCCATGACCGCTACCCACCCCGCGATCGAGGTCGCCGGGCTCACCAAGTCCTACGGCGAGCACGCCGTGCTGGCCGGCGTCGACCTGACCGTCCCCGCGGGCACCGTCTACGCCCTGCTCGGACCGAACGGCGCCGGCAAGACGACCTTCGTCAACATCCTCTCCACCCTGCTGACCCCCGACGACGGCGAGATCCGCGTCGCCGGCTTCGACGTGCGCCGCGAACCGGCCGGGGTGCGTGCGGCGATCGGGGTCACCGGGCAGTTCTCGGCGATCGACGAGCTGCTCACCGGCCGCGAGAACCTGCGGCTGATGGCCGACCTGGCGCACCTGGACCGGTCGAGGGCGACCACCGCCGTCACCGTCATGCTGGAACGCTTCGGCCTCCTCGACGCGGCCGACCGGCGGGCGCGGACCTACTCGGGTGGCATGAAACGGCGCCTCGACCTGGCGATGACGCTTCTCGTCCGGCCCCGACTGATCTTCCTGGACGAGCCGACGGCGGGCCTGGACCCCCGTAGCCGCCGAGACCTGTGGGCGATCGTGCGCGAGCAGGTGGCCGACGGGGTGACCGTGTTGCTGACGACGCAGTACCTGGAGGAGGCTGACCAGCTCGCCGACCGGATCGGGGTCCTCGACGGCGGCCGCCTGGTCGCCGAGGGCACGGCCGCCGAGCTGAAGCGCCGGGTGCCCGGCGGGCAGGTGACGCTGCGGTTCACCGACGCCGCGGCGCTGGCCGCGGC
>NZ_JALKFU020000236.1 GCF_023242965.2 Frankia sp. AgKG'84/4 | reverse complement strand
GTCTCGGAGCGACACACCCGCACCCCGGACGATCAACCAGCCGCTCCCGATCTACACCACGCAGTGGGACTCACCCGTTCTCAGTCCCGGGCGGGGTGGCGCCGCCGGTCCGCCGCGTGGCGGCCGCCGCCGCCTCCGCCGCGGCGAATCCGCATGGTGCTGGAGGAGTCGAACTGCGGCTCGTACTCGTCGGCGCCCGGCTGGTACGCCCCCGGGCCCCCGACCTCGTCCCGGGCATCGGTTGCCGACCAGCCGTCCCGGCCGCGCTGCGGGCCGTCCTGGGTGTGGACCGGCGGGCTGGCCGCCGCCGCGTCCGGATTGCCGGCGGCGCCCGGGCGACGTCGCCGGGCGCGAAGATATTCAATGATCATCGGCAGCACGGACACCAGCACCACCAGGATGAGCATTGCCTCGATGTTTTCGTGAACGAAGTCCACCGAGCCGAGGAGGTAGCCCAGAAGGGTGATGCCACAGCCCCAGAGCATGCCACCGATGATGTTGAAAAGAACGAAGGTCCGGTAGTCCATTCGGCTCACCCCGGCGATGACCGGGGTGAAGGTCCGCACGATGGGAACGAACCTGGCGAGCACGATCGACTTCGCGCCGTTCTTCTCGAAGAAGGCGGTCGCCTTCTCGACGTACTCCTGCTTGAACAACCGGGAGTCGGGCCGTCGGAACAGCGCCGGACCGGCCTTTCGACCGATCAGATAACCCACCTGATCACCGGCGATGGCGGCCAGCCCGATGAGGATCATCGCCACCGGCAGCGACGTCGAGATCTCGTTCCGCGAAATCAGCATGCCCAGGGTGAACAGCATCGAGTCACCGGGCAGGAAGAAGCCGACCAGCAGTCCGGACTCCGCGAAAACGATCAGCAGGACAACAGCCAGTCCGGCCTTGACCAGGCTGTCGCCACTCAGCAGGTCGCCTGGCCCGAGTGCGAGCGTGCTCGCCGCATGGGTGGTCACAGTGGTGGGCCTCCGCCGATCTCGGGTCGGCGGGTGGGACGCGCAGAGACAACCGCGGCGCCCTCGCGCCACCACACAGCACCCGCCTGAGGACACCGTAAGGGTATCCAGCGCCCCGGCGACTCCGTCCAGCGCCCACGGATCCTCATGCCATATCCACAGATGACCCACAGATTGAACCCACCTCGAGGGCCACATCTCGCGGCGCTGATCCGGCCTCGCGAGTCCACTCGCGAGGCCGCCCGGGTAGCCGCCCGGGAACTGTCCATCGGACACCGTTCGGACACCGAGCGCAGCCTGACGAGACAGGCCGCGTAACACGTCACCGACCGCCGCCACGTTCGCAAGGGCTGAAACATACGCTCATTTCGTGCGTTTACCGTGGTCGGCTCAACAAGACGATTTGCCGCCCGCCGCGACCTCACGCTCGCCCGGACCGTGGCGGCCGTCGTTGTCGCGGATGTGCCCGGTAGCGCTGGTACTGCTGCTGGGCCTGGCCACGCTGACCTCCTGTGGCGGGGGGCACTCGGCGAACGGTGACCAGGCTGCCGGCCGGCGATCCCCCGGCGCGCCAGGAGAGCTCCTCACCGCCGACGTCGTCTTCGCCGCGCCCGCGGGCATCCGCGCCTGGGTGGTCACCTACCGATCCCGGTCAGCCGGGAACGGGACCGTCGAGGTGTCCGGCATCGTCCTCGCGCCGCCGCCCACCGTCGCGGTGCCCGCCGGCGGCCGCAAGGTCGTTTCGTTCGCCCACGGCACGACCGGCATCGCCGACATCTGCGCGCCGTCCCGGTCGACACCACCGCTGTCCTCCGCCGCGTGGACCTTCCCGCTCGTCCGGGCGGGCTACGTCGTCACGCTGACCGACTACGCCGGGCTGGGCACGCCGGGCGAGCACGCGATCTACGTCTCCGGGCCGGAGGGCCGAGCCGTGCTCGACGCCGCGCGCGCAGCCCGCGCGCTGACCGCCACGGGTGCCGGCCGGGACGTCGTCGCCTGGGGTTATTCACAGGGCGGCCAGGCGGTGCTCGCAGCCGGCGCGCAGGCCGTCACATACGCGCCGGACCTGCGGGTGCGCGGGATCGTCGCGACCGCGCCGCTCGCGGACCTGCCCGCCTCGCTCACCACCCTGCAGGGCAACGCGGACGGAGTCGGCTACCTTCTGCTGGCGATGATCGGGCTGACGGACACCGATCCCACCATCGACCTGACGCGCTCTCTGACGCAGACCGGCCGCCGGCTGCTGGCCATCGCGCGCGACAAGTGCGCGATCGACGTGATGACCGCGAGCGTCGGGACGTCGATCAGCACCGCTTTCACCTCGGATCCGCTGGCCGATCCGCGATTCATGTCCGGGTTCGGGCGACAGCGGGACGAGATTCTCCGACGGATGGCTCCGACGCTGCTCCTGCAGGGCGGCCGCGACATCGTGATCCGCCCGTCGGTCACCGATCGGGTGGACCTCCGGCTGTGCGGCCAGGGCACCCCGGTGGATTACCGCCGTTATCCCAGCGCTGACCACGGCACGATCCTCGCCGCGTCGATGAACGACCTGATGTCCTGGATGGCCGGCCGGTTCGCTGCCAATCCCCCGCCGGCCACGACCAACTGTGCGCGCACCCTCGACATCCGGCACTGACCCTCCGCACTCCACAGGTACCGATGAACCTGCCGCACCCCTGTGGATAACCCCCGCCCTGGGTGCGTCCTCGCAGGTCAGCAGGTATTGACGCGAACGTCGCCCCGATGGTCAGCGGAGTCGGAGGCGGGAAGCGGTCTCCATCAGCAGGCACCGTGTGGATAGCCGTGCCCGCATCCTCCATGAGCACCGTGCCCGTTTCCATCAGCCCGGAGGGAGACGTCCACTGATCCTCGGCGGGCACCGGATCCCGGCCGGTGGTCGACGCTGCCCACTGACGGGCTGTCGGTAGCGCCTTCCGCCGCCCGGACGCCCCGTGCCCCAGCGATGCCCACCCGGTGCCTCAGCTGCGGCGTGAGGGTGCGTCGCGGTGCCCTAGGTAGGGAGTCCGTCAACTCGGTTGCCGTTATCCACAGGGGTGTCACGCCCTCCCCGAAGCGCCTGGACGATGACCACTGAGGGTCTGTGAAAAGCGCTCCGCGGCCGGCGACGGTCAGGGATCGGCTTCCTCCACCAGATCAACGAGCCAGGCCGCCGGCCGTTCGCACACGCTGCCCACCGAGCGGCACCTGTGGACAGGCCCGACCGCGGGGGGTCATGGTCAGCTGTTCGGACGGTGCCCACCTGACGGTCAGGCCAGCTGCCAACTGTGGAGAAGGTCCTTCGCGGTCGCCAAGCCGGCGACGCTGCCCAGGGTGCGGTGATGGTTATCTCCGCTCACCATCACCGCACCGGGCCTGTGGAGGGCCAGCCGAGCCCGTCCGGGGGCACCGCACCGCCGTGATTCACGCACGGTGCCCACAGGGATCCCGCGACGGCGGGCGGCGGGTGGGGGTTCAGCCGGCACGGTCGCTGCCTCGCGGTGACCGCTGCCCACCGGCGGACCGCGTCGACCCTTTGCGTCCGCCGTACGTCGTAACCCGCGTCTGTGGATACCGTCCCGGGCCTGAGCCCCCGGGTGCTCGACAGCACGCTGCCCCTCCAGGGGCTGGGGATGAGCGCGCCAGCGGCGAGACCGACGGGCCTTCGCGGGAGACAGCGCCATCCGCGCGATACGGGGGGCAGGCGCTCACAGCCCGCCGCCGAGCCACCGCACGGTGCCCATAGGGGCGCAACCAGCCGGCGCGCCGCACAGGACCGCCATCCGTGCCCATCCGCTGCCCACAGGGACTCGGTCTGGCCAGGGACTCGGTCTGGCCAGGCACCCGTTCTGCCCACAGCCCAGTCTGCGCGCTGCCCACAGGTGCCCGTCCGTTCACGCGCCGCCCGGGCCTGTCCGTCCGAACATCATCCACAGGCGATCTGTCCCTGGGCACGCTGCCCATAGGTGGGCATGGTTTACCGGCCGACGGCACGGTCGGACTCATCGCGGGGTTCCTTTGCCCGGTGCACCGCGAGTGGGCATCGCAGCGGTTCCTCGGTTCTGTCGCCGTCGGTGGAGATCGATCGGGTAGCGCTGTCCACGCCGCGGGCCTTCCAAGGTCTGTGAGGCGAGTCCGAGACGGTGCCCACCGGTGGGGATGAGGCGGACTGCCGAACCGACCACCGGGCGCCTGTGGACAGCGCTCTGCCCGACCTCCCGGTGGGGCTTGGGCGTCTTCTGACGCAGCCCCTCGGACACCACTCGACTGCAGCGGTCCAGCGCTGTGGATAACTCCCCACCAGCTTCGAGTTCGCAGCTCAGAGCCCATCGGCGGCCAAGCGGCGGGGGGCTGCGACGGCCGTGGTGTCCGTCGTCCGAGGCACGGACGGTCTCCATCGAGACGCATCGTGTGGTTCGCGGCGCACACCCCGGATGAGCACCCTGACCGTCCACCCGTCGTGTCGGCCGCGGCATCGCCCGATCCATGACCGGTGGATCCCTGACGGTGCCCACCAAGGGGCTGTGTATGAACCGCGGCGCCCCTGCGGGGAGTGGGTCGTATCAGTCGCCGATATCCACGCCGAGGTCTCGTGCGTCACCGGGCCAGGCAGACCATGCCCATCGAAGGTTGGTGATGCAGGCGCTTCGGGTTCGGTCCGCGGGTGACGCGACCTGGCCTGGCCGCGTCGCGGCTGGTCGGCCTGACGCCAACCACGATGCCCATCCAGGAGCAGTTGTGGACAACGCCCGGGTGCTCTGGGTGGTCAGGGGGCGGCGGACGGGCGCTGCCCTGCCGTGAGCCAGCGCCCGTCCGCCGGTGGAGCGGCCGCACCTGATCACCGAGTGGGCGACGGTGCCCAGCAGACGGTCACAGTCGTATCCGTTCGCCATCACCGTCGCGGGTCAGCGCACCAGCACCGCGGCTGTGTTCACGCTCCCGAGCGGCACGCTGTCCACAGGTGGGTGCGGTTCCCCGAGGCGCGATCCCTGGATGGTTACCGCACGGTGCCCGCTAGCGCACAGTGCCCACCAAAGGGCCATCGCACGGTGCCCATCCGAGGTGCCCATCCGAGGTGCCCATCCGAGGTGCCCATCCGAGGTGCGCCGCGAGCGGCTACCGCCGCTGTGGATACCGGGCTCGGGCGGTCGGCGGCAGGGTCAGCCGGGGGTGTCGATGGCCAGCTGCGGGGCACCGTCGGGCGCCGGTTCCCGTGCTGGACGGACCGCGGCGAGGCAGAAGTCGACCAGTCTGCGGTGGAACGCGAGGTTGTCCAGGTCGGCGCTGGCGGCGAAGGCGTGCCTGGCCAGCAACGCTCCCAGGAAGGCACTCGTCGCCAGGTCGGTGTCGAGATCGGCACGTGCCTCACCACGGGTCACCGCGTCGTGGAAGGCGTCCTCGATCGCGGCGGCGCAGCGGTCGACCGACTCTCGGCGGAAGGCCGCGTACATCGCGGGGAATCGCGGGAGTTCGGCCATGCACCGGGCGAGGACCGACAGCCGTGGCTCGGTGAACACGGCGTCCACATACGGCGCGAGATGCAGCAGGTCGGCGTTCAGGCTGCCGGTGCGGGGCGGGACGAGCCCCGCGGCGAGCGTCCCCAGCGCGTCGACGACGAGGTCGTCCCGGTCGGGCCAGCGCATGTAGATCCCGCGCTTCGCGACTCCGGCACGCGCCGCGACGCGGTTCACGCTGAACCCGCCGACGCCCTGCTCGGCGAGTTCGTCCACAGCCGCGGCCAGCACCCGGGTGTCGATGGTGGCGTCGCGGGGACGTCCCCGCCGAGGCCTGTCGACCCGCTCCGCGTCCTGGTCCTGCTGCGCCATGCGCCCAGGCTAAGCCGGATGGACAGGACTTGACCGCGAATATTTACGGCACCAATGTGGTTACATAATTCACGGCGAGCGCCCGACCAACAAGGACGCGGACCGCACACATCCAGCTCCGTGGAGGGTGACATGGCGAACACGTTGTACTCGGCGACCTCGACCGCCTGGGGCGGCCGCGAGGGTCGGGTGGCCGCCAGCGACAACCGGCTGGACCTGCAGCTCTCCGTGCCGAAGGGGCTCGGCGGCGACGACGGCCCGGGCACGAACCCCGAACAGCTCTTCGCGACCGGCTACGCGGCCTGTTTCCACAGCGCGCTCAAGCTTGTCGCGAGCGGCAAGAAGATCGACATCAGCGACTCCGCGGTGTCGGTGACCGTGAACCTCGTCATCAACGACGATGGCTCCCTCGACCTGGCTACGAAGATCGAGGGGCAGATCCCCGGGCTGGAGCCCGCCGCGGCCCAGGAACTGCTGGCCGCGGCCCACGCGGTGTGCCCGTATTCCCGCGCCACCAAGGGCAATATCTCCTCCCAGGTCGTCCTGGTCGACAACGACTGACCGCCCACCCGTCGGGCGCATCACCCGTCGGCGGCCGGGCCGCCGACGGGTGATGACCGCGGCGCGATGGGCACCGAAATCGGTCCGATGCCCGCCGTGTGGCGGCGCGGATCGACCGCGGTCGATCGCCTACGCAAGGCGATCCACGTGAAGATCAGGACGCGATGTCCTAATGTTCCCGGTGGCGCCACCCTGGACGTCAAGGGATCAGGACATGGCCCGAACGGACGGAGGGGCGCACTTGCGGATCGCGTTGTTGTCGTACCGGAGCCTGCCCACCTGTGGTGGACAAGGCGTGTACGTCAGACATCTTTCCCGCGAACTGGTCGCCCAGGGGCACCAGGTGCAGGTGCTGAGCGGGCCGCCGTATCCGGATCTCGACGAGGGTGTCGGGCTGACCGAACTGCCGAGCCTCGATCTCTACGGCGATGCCCGCCCGTTCCGCTGGGCCGCCCCGTCCGAGCTGCGCACGCTGCCCGATCTCGTCGAGTTCGGGATGATGCGCTCCGGGCAGTTCTCCGAACCGCTGTCGTTCAGCCTGCGGGCCTACCAGGCGCTGCGCCCCCGATCCTCGGGCGGGCGGCCGCCGTACGACATCGTCCATGACAACCAGGGCCTCGGCTACGGCATGCTCGCGCTGCGCAACGCGATGCGGCCCTACCGGATCCCGGTGGTGTGCACCGTGCACCATCCGATCACCGTCGACCTCCGGCTGAGCCTGGCCGCGGCGACGTCGCTGCGCGAGAGGCTGGGCCTGCGCCGCTGGTACTCCTTCCTGCCGATGCAGGCCAGGGTGGCGCGCGCCCTGGACGGCGTCATCATCCCGTCGGAGAGTTCACGCCGGGGCATCGTCGAGGACATGGGCCTGTCGTCGGAGAGCATGCGCACGGTGCACCTGGGGGTCGATGCCGACATCTTCACCCCCGCGCCCGCCGGCACGACGCCGGTGCCTGGCCGCATCGTCGTGGTGACCAGCGCCGATGTGCCGCTCAAGGGCCTGGGCGTCCTGCTGGAAGCGCTCGCCTCGCTGCGCGCGGAGCGGCCCGCCCATCTCATCTGCGTCGGCAAGGTGCGCGAGGGCGGCGAGGCGCAGCGCCGGGTCGGCGAGCTCGGCCTGGCCGACGCCGTGACGTTCCGTTCCAATATTCCGGAGCAGGAGCTGGTCGAGTTGCTGCGATCCGCCGAGGTGGCGGTCGTCCCCTCGCTGTATGAGGGGTTCAGCCTGCCCGCCGTCGAGGAGATGGCCTGCGGGCTCCCGCTGGTCGCGACGACCGCCGGGGCGCTGCCGGAGGTGGCCGGTGAGGACGGCGAGGCGGCTCTGCTCGTGCCGCCGGGCGACCCGGCCGCGCTGGCCCGGGCGATCCGCACGCTGCTCGACGACCC
>NZ_JALKFU020000235.1 GCF_023242965.2 Frankia sp. AgKG'84/4 | reverse complement strand
CCACACCCCGCACCCGGCCCTCCGATCAGCAGATCACCCTTCTACCAGGGCTGATGCACCGACCGGTTGAGACCGCCGGGTCCTGCCCGAGCAGGCCAGTCGGGCGCCCAGACCGACCCTCCCGGCTGGTTCCGGCCGCCCGGCGGGACCGGCCCGGGCGCGGCGCGCGGCGCCACTGGGACGCGTCCGACTGCCCGTCTGCCTGCTCGGGCTCGGCGTCCTGGTCATTCTGCTCATGCTGGTGGCGTGCTGCGTCGGCGCCGCGACGGTCTCCTTGCCGCAGACCTGGCACGTCCTCGCCGCGCACCTGAAGGGCCGGACGGGCGGCCTGGACCCGGTCGTCAACCAGATCGTCTGGGACTACCGAATTCCGCGGGTCCTGCTCGGCGCGCTGTGCGGCGCCGGACTGGCGGTGGCTGGCGCAGTCCTTCAGGCTCTGGTCGACAACCCGCTCGCCGACCCCTACGTGGTCGGGCTCGCCCCAGGGGCATCCCTCGGCGCGGTCCTGGTGATCACTGCCGGGTCCGGGGTGGTCGGCGGTGTCGGCGTGTCGGTCGCCGCGTTCTGCGGAGCGCTGGCCGCCGCCGCCTGTGTCTTCCTGCTCGGCCAGCGCCGCGGCCGTCGCCAGCAGCGGACCGGTCCTCGACGCGCTCACCCCGGAGGTGCTCAGAAACGTGTTCGGGATCGTGGGCAGCATCGAACGACACGTCGACGGCGTCGTCCGCGTCACCTACGCCGCGGAACCACTCGCCGAGGACACGAGTCGACGGTGACAACGACCACCAGCCGAAGGAAGAGCATGGGCCTACCCGCCGCCCCGTCCGAAGACCCGCAGCGCGGGGCTACCCGGCCGTCGCGTCGTCCCGCCAGGCACGACGCGACCGCCGGGACACGTTCCGGCTGCGTCAGCAGTTGACGAACCCCGGTTGCTGGTTGAGGACCTGGCTCTGCGGGGAGACGAACCGCCGGTACTGCTCACCGGCGGTGGCCGGGGGTCGGAAGGCGGCCAGTCGGTGGCAGTTCTGGAAGGCCAGCGCCACGCCGAAGTGCTGTTCCAGGGCCGTACGGATCGCGGTGCTGGCCATGGCCCGCAGCAGTTGGCCCTGCTCCGCGTCGCCGGCGGGCGGAATCTGGTTGTCGGTGAAGTCGCCGGCCGCGGCCGGTAGTTCGCCGGCGAGCCGCGCGGCCAGGTCGTAGGCATAGGGCAGGGACTCGCGGATGCAGGCGAGGAAGTCGGCCTCGTCGACAGGGCCTTGTTCGGCCTGCTTCAACAGGCTGGGCGACACGGTCAGGGACATGGGTACCTCCTGGGCTGAGCGCTACCCGAGGTGGGCGCGGTGGGTGCGTGCGGGGCGGGGTGGTAGCCACCGCCATCGGGGTGGGGCCGATCGAAACCTCGATCGCCCACCATTAATGATTACGAAGACGGGAACCATTTTCATTATGGGCTGACAGCACCCGATCGGCAAGAGTGACCACGGTGAGTACAGGTGTGTCGCGGAGATTTTCGTTGGCAGCGCCGCCGGCACGCCGATCACCACGGCGCCGAGCGACCGTCGTGCGGCAGATCAACCAGGCACGGTGCTGACGGACCTACGCGGCCCGCATCGCCACGCTCTGTCGGGCGCGATGGCGGACGGAACCATGATCGCGTTGGGGCCGAACGCCCAGGCGAGGTT
Source organism: Frankia sp. AgKG'84/4 (assembly GCF_023242965.2). Classification (GTDB taxonomy): domain Bacteria; phylum Actinomycetota; class Actinomycetes; order Frankiales; family Frankiaceae; genus Frankia. The sequence continues at coordinate 6,074 of NZ_JALKFU020000235.1, read as the reverse complement.
CTCTCAACGATGCGTTCGACTGTCGGTGATTATCTGCCGCGGGCGGGCGCTGCCCTGCCAGCTGACGAAGACATCGGTAGCGCCAGTCGCCTCGGCCCGGCGCGCCGGCGCGGCGAGGTCCGGCGGCACCTCGTGTCGTGCGCGGCCGGCAGTCGCGGTGACCCGACGGCGACGGGAACGCTGTTGGCGGTCCCGGTCGACCCACTGGACCGGCTGGCTGAGAAGTAGGCGGTACCGGAGCTTCCCTGCGGGTGACTTCACCCCCGCTGAAGACACCGCCACGACCAGGGATCCCGGCCACTCAGGGCCCGGCTATCGGAGCCGTGTCAGCGACACCTGCCTGGGCCATGGCGGTCGCCAACCTGTCATGCTGCCCGCCAGGAGCGCCAGCCGGCACGACGACATCCCCGGTGCGCGGAGGCCGAGTCGCCCGGAGCCGGAGTGCATGGCCGCTGTCGCGCTAGGCGACGATCAGGTCCTCGCGGGCGCGGGCGACCGGGAGTGGATCGTTCCGACCGGGCAGTCGCTTACCTGCGCGGCTTCCGCATAGGTAAGTTCGAGAATCTGCGTCGCCACGAACGCCTCGCGGCGGTCAGCAGGCAGGCCGCGCAGCAGTGCACGCAGAATCACCTCGTCCGCCAGGGAGCCGGCACCGGCGGGCGTGGCGCTGCCAGTAGGCATGTATGCCTGCGGGCGATGTGCGCGGATGCTGGGGGAGGGTCCTGAGATCAGGTCTGGCTTCATCGTCAGGGGTGGTCTGCATGGTTGCCTGGGTCGTGGAGGGAGTCGACGACTTCCTCGAGGAGGAACTGGACCTTCGCATTGATCGGGCGGCCGCTGTAGACCGCCTGGACGAGGTCAAGGCCTTCGTCGACGGTGGTGTAGCCGAGGGTGCGGTAGAGGAACGCGATGTCCTCGGCGTCGGTTTCGACGCGGGACGCGAACAGCTTCATGGCAAGTAGATATTCGGCGGAGGCGATGTCGACGGTAAGATGATCGGCCTCGAAATATCTGCTCGCGCCCATTTTCGATCCGGGCAGGAAGCCCTTCACCGCGTCGTTGAGCCAGTCGGCGGACAGGCCGTGGCGTTGGGCGAGTACAGCGGCAGCGGCTCGGACGACGTCGGTCGGCAGGAACACCGCATCGAGATAGCGGGTGGAGCGGTGGGCGTCGTAGGCGAGGGCGAGGGCGGCGCCGCCGACGAGGAACAGGTCGGCTTTGGCGCCGCGCCGCCCCAGTTCGTCGTTGAGTTCCTGGAGCAGGTCGGCGATCGACTCGCGGTCGAGACCCGGGGTGGTCATGTCACGCCCGCTGGAGGGCGCCGCGGGTGATGAAGATGCCGCGTTTGCGAAACGACAGGGGGGACTCGACCAGTGCCCGGGGATGCAGCCCCTTCAGCGCGGTGACGAACCACCAGGGCATCGCTTCGAGGGCGGGGTCGCGCACCCATGGAGGTGCGGGCCAGCCGTCGCGGCGGGCGAGGTGCTCCCCGAGGGCGGCGAAAGCGGCGTCCACGCGCCGGTCGCCGGACGGCCGTGGCTGGTCGGCCCACATTGCCTGCGCCGCGGCACGGCCCTGGTGGTGCAGGACGCTGGTGTAGTCGTCGAGGAGCTGGACGATGGCGTGCCGCCAGATGTCCTGGGGGCGGGCGTCAGTTGAGACCATGCCGGCCGCGACGGCGGCGGCGTCGTCCACGGTGCGGAAGGCTCGCAACGGGTCCACGACCCCACAGTACGCGGCGGATCATGCCCCCACTGGGTTGGATTCGCCGGTCGCACGAGGTCGTGGCTGCTCGCCGCCGGCTACATGAGTTGGAACCGAGCCTCTGGGACCTGACCGAAGCCCGCCGTCAGGACGACATCACCCAAGCCGTCCTGGCGGACCGCGACCGCCGAACGGTGTCCTGTTGATGGCTTGCCAGGGTGTGTGGGTTGGGTAGGAGTGATGGTGCGCTATCCGCGCCGGGAGCGGACCGCGGACAGCAGGGCGCCGAGACCGACCGCTGCGAGCAGCACGACGCTGGGCTCGGCCGCCGCGCGGAAGCGGGTCGTCCCGTAGATCATCATTGATGCTGCGGAGAGCACGATCGGGGTGGCGAGGAGCGGTAGCGTCGGGATTCGTCGGCGGCGCAGGACGATCACGCCGCCGATGGCAGCTCCGGCCAGGCACCACAACGACACGGAACCGATCTCGCTGACCGTCCGTGGACGTCGCTCGAGCATGTCGAACCGCGCCTGCTGCCATGGTCGGTAGACAGCCCAGGTCCGCCCCAGTCGCGCGGCCGCCACCGTGGGAAGCCGGTCGCTGTGCTCCCGCATGTAGCTGAGCGCGGCCTCGCGGTAGAACCTGTCGCTTCGAGAAGCCTCCGCGGGTGGGTTGGGGATGGAAAGCGCGCAGTCGACCGACCACCAGCCGAGCTGCTTGCCGGAGTAAGTCGTGTCGCAGTGGGTGACGGCCAGGGTGACGCCGAGCCCGCTCGAGATGAACTCTGGTTCGTCGAACCGGGACAGGTTGTAGCCGACCCACGGTGCGATGAGCAGGGCACTGGTCGTGGCGCACACTCCGAGCAGCCGCAACCGGTGGGCCCAGGTCAGCGCGGGCAACTGGAGCGCGACCGGCGCCACCAGCACCAGCGCGAGCAGCGCCAGCTCGGTCCGGGCCAGCATCGCGGCGGCCAGGGCGCCACCGACAAGGACCGCGTCCAGCGGCCGGCGCCGGTCCCGTAATCGATAGGCGGCGAGGATGAGTAACGAGCAGGAAAGGATCGCGGGAGTCTCCGACATGAGGATCGCGTCGCTCAGCCACATGCCCGGATAGACGGCGCCGATCCCCGCGGCGATCAGGCCGGTGGCCGGACCGGCGATGCGGCGGCCGGCGAGTCCGACGACGACGACCGACAGCGTGCCGAGCAGGCACGAGAAGGTCTGGTGGGCGACGAAGCTGCGCAGCCCGAACAGCGAGGGGATGGCAAGAAGCAGGCTGGTCAGCGGTGGGTGCTGCGCGTCTGGCAGGTATTTGCCGTGGAGGATCAGGAAATATGGATTAGGCCAGCCACGTCCGTCCGCGAACAGGTTCGCGGCGTAGTGATAGTAGTAGGCATCCCCGTCGACCGTCGTGGGATACAGCCAACCGAAGAGGAAGCCCAGGCGAACGGTGGCCGCGACCGCGGCAATCGCAATAATCGCGGTCCACCAGCGCCGCTGGCCGTCAGCGGGATCTTGGTCTGGTCGACTATTCCCTGCGTCGAAGCAAATCGGCCCGCGCCGGGCAGGCCCGTTGCGCAGGTGTCGTTCCCTGCCCGACATCTGTCCCCCAGCTTAGGGCTGTCGACCTCGAGAGGTGCCACGGGAGACGCAGTTGGTTCTCGGCGGAACGGTGCCGCTTGGTTCGTTCCCCGACCTGCGTCCATCGCTATTATGTGGGTAGCGGTCCGGCCAGGACGGGAGTCATTGGCGAAAATTCGGGAACTATTGTTGCCCTGTCTTTCCGTAGATTTTCGGGGCAGGTGGTAGCGGTCGGAAAGCCAAGCCCCGCCGCTCAGCGGATCTGCCACAGCCGCAAGGTGTGGTCCTGGCTGCCGGAGGCCAGCGTGCGCCCGTCTGGGGAGAACGCCACCGACAGGACCAGGTCGGTGTGGCCGGTGAGGGGGCGGTCGAGGGGGGTTGGGCGGGTGCGGTCAGCAACTCTCCACAGCCGCACCGTGGTGTCGGCGCCGCTGGAGGCCAGCGTCCGTCCGTCCGGGGAGAACGCCACCGCTCGTGGTGAGTCGTCAGGTGTCGGTTACCAGGACGGCCCGGCGTAGGTCCTCGGGTGTGGCCGGAACCTGTATGACCAGCAGGAAGTCCGGGTATTCGACCGGCCGCAGCTGGTAAACGTCCATGGCGATCCGGCCGGCGGCGGGGTCGTCGACCGAAATGGTCGCCGGTCTAAAGTCCCGGATCGGGTAGCCACTCCACCACTGGCCGAACTCGGGACTCCGCTCGGTCAGCGCGAGGACCAGCTCCAGGAACCGGGGGTCGTTCGGGCGCTGGCCCACGGCCGCGCGGAACTGGCTCAGCACGGCGCGCGCCGCTGCTTCCCAGAACGGCATCCGGGCGCGGTTCTCCCCGTCGGTGAACATCATCCACAGCAGGTTGCGTCGGTCCGCCGGCATCGCGGCGGGATCATGTCTGATCCGGACGTAGGGCGCGTTCCAGGCGATGAAATCAAAATGCCGATCGAACATGACGGACGGGTTGGGCGCGGTCGCGTCGACGAGGCGCTGAACCCGGGCCTCGACGGCAGCGGGGGACGTCCGCGCCGGCGGCACCGGCAGGCCGGCCAGGACGCGCAGGTGCCGGTGCTGATCGGCGTCGAGGCGTAGCGCGCGGGCCAGCGCGTCCACCACCTGGGCGGAGGCCGCGATCTGGCGGCCCTGCTCCAGCCACGTGTACCAGGTGATCGAGAGTCCGGCCAGCTCGGCGACCTCCTCGCGGCGCAGGCCGGGTGTCCGTCGGTGGCCGACGCCGACCGGCAGCCCGACGTCCGCGGGCCGCAGGCTCGCCCGCCGCGCGCGCAGGAAGCTGGCCAGTTCGGCGCGGTGCATAGGTCCTCGTTACCTCACTGTCCAGGGACCTGGGTAGCAGCATTACCACCAGGTTGTCGGCCGTGACCGTGGCTAGCGTGACGCCCCATGAATGATCACAAAGAATCGGTTCTGGTGATTGGTGCGACCGGCCAGCAGGGCGGCGCGGTGGCCCGGGCGCTGCTGCGGCGCGGGCGGACGGTGCACGCGCTGGTGCGTGACCCCGATCGGCCTGGCGCGAGGGATCTGGACGCGGCCGGGGCGCGGCTGGTCGTCGGGGACCTGGACGATCCGGCGTCGGTGCGCGCGGCCGTGGGCGGCGCCGGCGCCGTCTTCCTGATGCTGACCAGCGTCACCTCGGGCACCGTGAGCCTGGTGGACGTCGAGGCCGAGGTACGGCGCGGAATGGCCGTCGCCGACCTCGCGGCGCAATCCGGCGTCGCGCACCTCGTGTACAGCTCTGTCGCCGGCGCCGACCAGAACACCGGAATCGCGCACCTGGAGAGTAAGGGGCGTATCGAAGCGCATATTCGGGGTCTCGACCTGCCGGCCACCGTGCTTCGGCCGGTGTTCTTCATGGAGAACTTCACGACGGTAACCCGGCCTGTCCTGACCGAGGGCGGCCTGGCTCTCGCTCTTGCCCTGCGCCCGGCCAGCGAGCTGCCGCTGATCTCCATTCCCGACATCGGCGAGTTCGCGGCGTTGGCGTTCGAGGAGCCGGAGACGTTCGTCGGTCAGACCCTCGTGATCGCGGGCGATCACCTCTCCGCCAAGGAGATGGCCGAACGTTTCGGTGCGGTGGCCGGGATCCCGGCGCGTTTCCACCAGACTCCGCTCGAGCAGCTGCGCGCTTTCGACGAGGAGGTCGCGAAGATGTTCGCCTGGTTCGATTCCGGCATGATGGAGCGCCCCAATCTGCCGGCTCTGCGCGCCCTCCACCCGGAGGTCATGACGCTGGCCGCATGGCTGCGCTCGACAGGCTGGCGCCCGTAGGACGCGCCGCCGGTCGGGACGCCGCCGAACGCGGCGGCGGCGGCACCGATGTGGTGGTGAGCTTCTCTTCGGCGGCCGTTCGGGCGATAAAGTGGCTGGCACTCGGCGAGGTCGAGTGCCAATCCTCGGTGCGACGGGTGCCTGCGTCAACGGGAGCACCGTTCGCGGTGCCGGGCACCCCATCGACGACTGGTACCTCTCCGCGCAGGCTTGCCCCCCTGAGAGGACCATCACGCATGGCAAAGATGATCGCCTTCGATGAGGAGGCTCGGCGCGGCCTGGAGCGCGGGCTGAACCGGCTGGCCGATGCGGTCAAGGTCACGCTCGGCCCCAAGGGTCGTAATGTGGTTCTGGCGAACAAGTTCGGTGTTCCCACCGTCACCAACGACGGTGTGAGCATCGCGCGAGAGATCGAGCTCGAGAGCTCCTACGAGCGCATTGGCGCGGAGCTCGTCAAGGAAGTCGCGAAGAAGACGAACGATGTCGCGGGTGATGGTACGACGACCGCGACGATTCT
>NZ_JALKFU020000234.1 GCF_023242965.2 Frankia sp. AgKG'84/4 | reverse complement strand
GCCTCGACGCCGACGCCGGCCGGCAGCAGGAACGCGGGGCCGGCCGTCGGCGTCGAGGCCGCGGCCCCGCGCGACTACGCGGTCCAGGTGACGCCGGGCGCCGGCCCGACCGCCGTCGCGAACCGGCTGCGTGCCGCCGTCCTCGGCGATGGCGCCTCGGTCGACACCGCGGCCGGGTGGATCCGCCACAACGCGGACGACGAGCAGCGGATCAACGTCGGGATCATGGTGGTGTTGCTGGGTCTGGCGATGGTCTACACGGTGATCGCGATGGTCAACGCGGTGGTGGTCGGCTCGTCTGACCGTCGCGGTGAGTTCGCGACGGCGCGGCTGTCGGGCCTGACCCGCGTGCAGGTGGTGCGCGCGGTGCTGTGGGAGGCGCTCGCCGTCGTCGTGATCGGTCTGTTCCTCGGCGCTCTGACCGCGAGCGCGACGGTGCTGAGCCTCACGACCGCCGTGCGCGACATCAGCGGCGTGACAGTCCTGACCCTGCCCTGGTCACTGATCGTCGCCGTCGCGTTCGGCTCCCTGGCGATCATCGGCGCGACCAGCGTGATCACCACGCTGTCCGCGACCCGCACCCCACCCATCCGCCTCACCGGCGCCCGCGAGTAGGGCCGTGCGACATCGGCGAGCAGCGCCGCACCATGGCGAGCGTCACCCGCGGGCGGCGCCGCTCACCAGGTCACCGGCAGTTCTACCAGCCCGTAGACGATGGACATGGTGCGGTAGCGCAGGTTCTCGAAGGGGACGGCGAGGGCCAGGTCGGGGAAGCGGCGCAGCAGCGCCGGCAGGGCGACGCGCAGTTCGAGGCGGGCCAGCGGCGCGCCGAGGCAGTGGTGCACGCCGTAGCCGAACGCCAGGTGGCCCGGCGCGCCGCGGGTGATGTCGAGGCGGTCCGGATCGTCGATGAGGACCGGGTCGCGGTTGGCGGCGGACAGCGAGACGACCACGTGCTCGCCCGCCGCGATGCGCCTTCCGGCGATCTCGACGTCCGTCCTCGTCCGGCGGATCGACGGGAACGGCACGATCGCCAGCCAGCGCAGCAGCTCCTCGATCGCCGGGACCAGCGCGTCGGGATCATCGCGCACGCGGGCGAGCTGGTCGGGGTGCCGCAGCAGCGCCACGGTGGCCAGGCCGATCATGTTCGCGGTCGTCTCGTGCCCGGCGACGAGCAGCAGGGTCGCGATGCCGGCGAGCTCGTCGGTGCTCACCTCGTCGCCGTGCTCGCGCACCAGCATGCCGAGGATGTCCTCGCCGGGATCGGCCTGCGCCCGCTCGACCAGGGAGCGCAGGTAGCGGCGCATGTCGAGCTGGCCGGCGGCCCGTTCCCGCGGCGGCCGGGAGCTGTCGAGCACGGCGCGGCTGCGGGCCTGGAACTCGTCCCGCTCGTCGTAGGGCACGCCGAGCAGTTCGCAGATCACCAGCGACGGCACCGGCAGCGCGAAGCCCGCGACCAGGTCGGCGGGCCGGCCCGCGCGCTGCATCGCGTCGAGGGCGTCCTCGACGATCCGAGTGATCCGTGGTTCGAGGCGGCGCATCCGGCGCACCGTGAACTCCGGCATGAGGATCCGCCGCAGGCGGGTGTGGTCCGGCGGGTCGTGGACGACGAGGTTGCCGGCGCGCAGCCGTCCCACCTCCGCCTCGCTCAGGACCACGCCGTCATCGTCGCCGGTGGCGAGCTGGTCGTAGGCGTTGCTGTAGCGGGTTGTGTCGGCGAGCACGCCGCGGACGTCGGCATACCGGCTGACCAGGTGCGCCGGGGCGCCGAACGGGGTGACGGCGGGGGTGACACCTACTTCGTCGCGGGCCCGGAGAAGCGCCGCCGACGGGTCGAGCCGCGTCCGCTGGTACTGCAACGGCACCTCGGGTGCCTCGGTCATCGCGAGCTCCCTTGCGTGGTCGCGCGGGGTCATCAGACCGAAGCGATCTTATCGTCTCTCTGAGACACGGCTTACTATTTCACTGACTTTCGTGTCATCCACGTGACTACCTGTGGAGATGTGAGGTGTGCCCACCCCGGGCACCGCTGGCAGGCAAGCCTGTAGCACCAACGTCAGGCAGGGCGATGGGGGACGGAGATCGGCGGGCAGCGGGCGGGCGGTACGGGTGGACGCCCCAGGCGTCGGCGTGCGCGGGTGATTCCCACCGGTCCAGGCCTTCGCCCGGTTTAGCGGAGGGTGATCCGGGGCGATGCACTGGGGTATGCCCGCCGACCCGGACGACACGATCAGCCGCAGTGGCCCGGCCGCGCCGACGGCCCGATCCTTCTCGGACCCGCCACCCCCGCCACCCCCGCCACCCCCGCCACCCCCGCCGAGCCCACCCGTGCCCTCCCAGGCCCCACGACCCGAGGCCCGACAGGCCCCGGACCCGTTGTTGAGCGGGCCGGCAGCCTCGGGCGAACCGGCCGCCGATCCCGCGGATCTGCCGCGGGAGGCGCGGGAGGCGATCCCGTTGCAGCAGGACGGCGGCGCCGGGGAGAACGACAGCGGCCTGACCGTGGCGATCGCGTTCGTCGCGAACCTGGTGATCGCGATCGCGAAGTCGGCGGCGGCGATCCTCACCGGCTCGGCCTCCCTGGTCGCCGAGGCCGCCCACTCGTGGGCTGACACCGGCAACGAGGTGTTCCTCGTGATGGCGAACCGCCGGTCCCGACGCCCACCGGAGCCAACCCATCCGCACGGCTTCGGCCGGGAGGCCTACGTCTGGTCGCTGTTCGCCGCGATGGGCCTGTTCGTCGCCGGCGGCGCCGTCTCGATCACCCATGGCGTCCAGGAACTGTTCGCCGACGAGCCCGGCGGCGACTATCTCATCGGCTACATCGTGCTGGCCGTGTCGTTCGTGCTGGAGGGCATCTCGTTCCTGCAGTCCGCCCGGCAGGCCCGCGGCGAGGCGGCGTCGATGAACCGCGACGTCATCGAGCACGTCCTGGAAACCTCGGACCCGACGCTGCGGGCCGTGTTCGCCGAGGACTCCGCCGCGCTCATCGGCGTCGCGATCGCCACCCTGGGCCTCGCGCTGCACCAGATCACCGGCGAAGCCGTGTTCGACGCGCTCGGCTCGATCCTCGTCGGCGTCCTGCTCGGCGTCGTCGCCCTGGTCCTCATCGGCCGCAACCGCCGTTTCCTCGTCGGCCAGGAAGCCGACCCGCAGGTCCGCGAGGCCACGATCCGCGCCCTGCTCGCCCTGCCCGAGGTCGACCGTGTCACCGCGCTGCGCGTCGAGGTCGTCGGCCCGCGCATGGTCACCGTCGTCGGCGACATCGACCTCGTCGGCGACGAGATCGAACCCGACGTGGCGTTCCGCCTACGCGGCGTGGAAAGCAAGCTCTCCGCGTCCCCCGCCGTGGTGCACGCCGTCCTGAGCCTCTCCGCCCCCGACGAAACCTCCATCGGACCTGATGGCGACCCGCTGTCCTGACCCGCGCTCGGCCCGACGTCGACCAGGCTCGGTTATCCCGGCCGTCCCGTGGTGGGCCGCGCCTCACCCACCCGACTGCCCTGGAACGAGTGAACTCCGAACGCCCGTCAGGACGTGATCCGGGAGGCAGCGTCGGCGGGTGGTGGAGGCGGCATGCGAGAAGGGGATTCCGGCCGGGTCGGCGCGGGGCGGCGCCCGGCGCGCGGTGCCATGCCGACGCAGGTGCGGGTGCCGGTCGGGGTTGATCCCGACGAGCTGGATGTCCTCGCCGTGCCCGCGGGGTTGTGGGCCCGGGTGCCTGGTGGGCCTGGTCTGGCGCCTGGGGAGCCGGCGCTGCACGCTCTGCCTGATCCGGACGGCGCGGTCACCGTCATCACGGGCGCGCCCGGCGAGCGGTCCCCGGAGGTCGAGGCGATCGTCGGGCTGCTGCGTGCCCTGGCGACGGTGGGGCGACCGGAGGTCGTCGTGGTGCCGTACGGCGCCGGCGCCGATCTGCCCGGGGCGCTCGCCGCTCGGCTCGGTGTCTCTGTGGTGGCGCAGCACGGGCTGCTGTTCGCCGGGGCCGACGGGCGGCCGGTGGTCACGGTCCGCGACGCGGACCGGGGCTGGTGGCAGCCACTGGCCTGGCGGACGGTGTACACCCCGACGGGGCCGCCGTGGCCGCAGCGCTGGCGCTCGCCCGCCGAGGGCCTCGCCGACCTCGGTGGCGGCCGCTACCAGCTCACCGACGGCTGGAGCCTGCGGATCGTCCCGAGCGGCCTGGCCCTCGACGGGGCCCCGACCCTCGACGGGGCCCCGACCCTCGACGGCGATCTGGTCCTCGACCCGGCATTCCCGTGCGACGACGCTCCGCATGACCCGGCATGGTTCGACCTGTGGATCCCGTTGCCGTCGACCGGGCTTCCTGACGGGGTGCTCACCGCGCTGGGCTGGCTCGCCGACGCGCTGCCCGGGCAGGTGCGGACCCGGCTGCGGGTCACGCTCCCGCCGGGCACCGGTCAGGCCCAGGCGCGTCAGATCCGCTGTGTTCTTCCCGCGCCGCAACGGGTCCTGCCGTCGGCCTCGTCGGAGCTACCCGGCGGGCAACCCGCGGATGAGGTTGAGGAGAGCCCCAGGTGGCGGCCGGATGAACACTTCGTGGTCTCCGTGCCGCCGGACGCCTCGGTCGATCGGCCGGATGGCGGCCCGTGGGACCGCGGGCCGGCGGACGAGGTCGTCGACAGCGGCCTTGCGGATGCCGACAGCGGTGGCTCTGACCTGCCGCAACGCCAGTCTGGTGAGCCGCGGGCCGCCTCGACGCTGCTCGCGGTGACAGCACAGGGTCGCCTGCGGCTGGTGGGCGCTCGGCCGTCCGTGCGCTGATCGGGGTGGGCGGACAAAGGCGGGAACTCCTTTCGCAACGGGGATTGCGGGTGCAAACATCGCCGCGTGACAGGAATGCTCCTCATGCTGGGAAGGCACGGCTGGAGGGTCAGCCGGGTTCCGTGCGGGTAGCGCTCGCCGACGACGCGGCCCTGTTCCGCGAGGGGCTGGTCCTGCTGTTGTCCACGGCGGGACACGAGGTCGTCGGCTGCGTCGCGGACGGTGACGCGCTGCTCGACCTGATGACCATCGAACCGGTGGACGTCGTCGTCCTCGACATCCGGATGCCGCCGGGGCCCGAGGGTGGGCTGAGTACCGCCGCGCGGGTGCGCTCGCGCTATCCGGACGTCGGCCTGTTGTTGCTCTCGCACTATGCCGAGACGCTTTACCTCATGCGTTTCCTGGAGATCGGTACCGAACGGATCGGCTACCGGCTCAAGGAGCGGATCGCCGGCGTGCGGGTGCTCACCGACACCCTGGACCGCATCGACGCCGGTGAGATCGTCATCGAGCCGGCGCTCGCGCGGCGCCTCGTCGACCGCCCGTCCGCCGCCGGCGGCCCGCTGGCGTCGCTGAGCCCGCGGGAGGCCGAGGTGCTGCGGCTGATGGCCGAGGGCCGCTCCAACGGTGGCATCGCCGCCACGCTGTACCTGTCCGCGAAGTCGGTGGAGAAGCACATCGCCAGCATCTTCGCCAAGCTCGACCTGCCCGCCAGCTCCGCGGCCCATCACCGCCGGGTCCTCGCGGTGCTGCGCTACCTCGAAGCCCAGCGTGAACTGGACGCGGCTTCCCCACCCGGACCCGCGGGAGCCTGACCGGCCGTGGCCCGCAGATGACCATCCCACCCCCTCCCACTCCGCCGACCGCCTCCCCGCTCACCGCCACCCTGCCGACGGCCACCCCGCTCGCGGTCGGCCCGCCGACGACCTCCCCGCCGACGACCTCCCCGCCGACGACCTCTCCGCTCGCCGTCGCCCTCCCGCCTTGGACCGTCCTGGTCGAGCAGGTCGCGGCACTGCCCGCCGACGCCCCGCTGGGCCAGCGGCTCGCGCCGCTGCTGCGCAACCTTTCCCGCGCCTCCGGCACCGGGCAGGCCGTCCTCTGGCTGCCTGGCGGGCCCCCGCCCCCCACCGTGGCGCCGAACCCCGCCGAGACACCGCGCCTGTTCGCCGATGTTCCAGGCGCTCCCACCAGTGATCGGAGAACTCCCGTCAGTGGTCTGAGCGTGCCCGCCGGTGATCCGCGTGTTCCCGACACTGGTCGGGGCATTGCCGCTGAGCGGCCGGCCGATCCAGCGGCGGGCACCTGCGTGCGGCTGCGCGACGGCAGCCAGTTGCTTGGCGCGTTGATGATCACAGGCCGGGACGGTGCCGCGCCGCCTACCGAGCCCCCGGCGCGGCTGCTGGCCGCCACCGCGGACTGTGTGACGTTGCTGCTGCGCGCGGAACTCGCCCGCGAAGCCGAGCAGGAACAGGAGTCGGGCGCCGACGAACTCGCGCAGCGCGCGGCCCGCATTGAGCAGGAGCTGGCCGCGGCCCTCGACGTCGAACGGCGTCGCCTCGCCACCTGGGTGCTCACCGGCACCACCCGCCGCCTGGCGGAGGTCACCCGACGGCGCGAGGCGTTCGCCGACAGCGTGCGCGCCGAACCCGACCGGGCCGGGCCTTCGCTGCGGGAGCTGCGGGTCGCCGTCGACGAGCTGATCGAGTACTTCCGCACGGTCGTGCGCGCCGTGCACCCGTCGACCCTGCGCGGCCGTGGGACGGCCGCCGCGCTCGGTGAGCTCGCGGCGAGCCACTCCCGCCGGGTGCACTGCGGCGGCGATTTCGGCCGCCGGGTCGGCTGGGAGATCGAGTCCGGGATCTACCACGCGGCGGCGGCCGTGCTGACGGCACTGCCCGAACACGGCGACGCGGAGGTCACCGTCCACTTCTCCCGCGCCGCCGGCCGCCTCGCCGTGCGCGTCGCCGATCCCGCCGCCGCCCTCGAACCACTGCGGGCCAGCCTCCTGGACGACGCGCGCCGCCTCGCCGCGCTCGGCGGCGGCCTGCGCGTCCGACTCTCGCTGGCCGAGGTCGCCGTCGTCGACCTGTGGCTGCCGGAACGCCCATCCTCCGGCGACAGCGACGACGCCTGAACCGCCGGTGCACCGTGCGGCGCGAAACGTCGGCTTTTCTTCGTTGATCCTGGCAGCTTGGTGGCGTTCTCGGCTGGGAAGAGCCTGGTGCGCCGCGGCGCACCTGCGGCGAGGCCCGATGGTCGGGTGGGGTTCGGGTGTGGTGCCGCCGGGATGGGTGGTCAGATCGGGATGGTGGCGGTGATGCGGGTGCCCTGGCCGGGGGCGGAGGTGACCTGGGGGGCGGCGCCGATGGCGGCCAGGCGGGCGCGCAGGCGGGCCAGGCCGTGCTTGCTGGTCGGGTCCAGGCCGGGGCCGGTGTCGGCGACCTCGAACCACAGGCCCTGGTAGGTGTCGCGGACGGTGACGGTGACGGGGGCGCCGGGGGCGTGCTTGAGCGCGTTGTTCACCGCCTCCAGGCAGGTGAAGTACACCGTCGACTCGACGATCGGCGGATAGCGCCGCGTCCGCACGGCAGGGGCGATGTCGAGGGTGACGTCGCGGGCGTCGGAGAAGCCGTCGGCGAGGCCCGCGGCCAGGCCCTCGGCGCGCAGCGGCCCGGGGATGATCCCGGCGGCGGTGTCGATGAGCAGCCGGTGGGTGCGGTCCAGCCGGGAGCCGAGGTCGACCAGGGCATCGGTGAGGGTGTGTTCGTCGGCGGTGGCGGTGTCCAGGCGGTGCTCGACGACAGCGGCGGCGAGCTGCAGGGACACCAGGTGCAGCTGCACGCCGTCGTGCAGGTCCCGTTCGAGGGCGTGGCGTTCGCTTTCCATCATCGACGCGGCCCGCTGTCGGGTGTCGGCGATGCGGGCGAGGGAATCCTGGCCGCGGCGGCGGGGGGGCCGCGCCCCGTGCTGCGC
>NZ_JALKFU020000233.1 GCF_023242965.2 Frankia sp. AgKG'84/4 | reverse complement strand
GCACCGCGCGACCCGCGCTGCAGGCGGGTCGCGTGGGCGCGCCGATGCCGCGCGACCTCGCGCTCGGCGCGGCCGAACTGCGCGGCATCCTGCGGGTGGTGGAGGACTGCGAGCGGGCCAGCTCGCTGGCATCCTTCCGGGAACTGGCCCTCGATGGCATGGCCCGCCACCTCGGCTACCGGCACTCGGCGTTCTTCCTGGGCTCGTCCATCGAGACGGCCTTCCAGGACGCCCGTCCCACCGGCCGGGGCCTGGCGCTGCGCCTTGCCGGACCGTACATGGAGCGCTACCGGGAGCTTGAGGCGCTGAGCAACCCGGAGAGCCTGCGCTCGGTCCGCGAGCGGGGCCTGGCCACCCTGGACGATCTCGGAGTGCCGGATCGGCCCGAGGTGCGGATGCGGCTGGAGCGATTCCTGCGGGCCCACGGCATCCACGCCAAGCTGCTCGTTCGGCTTTTCGGACCGTCGAACGTCGGCGCGCTGATCTCGCTGCTCGACTCCCGCCCAGGCGCGTTCGGCCCGCGCGACCGCGCTGTCGGCGCGGTGCTTGGCCGGCATCTGGGCAACCTGCTGCGCTTCTACATCCGCACCGACCCGGGTCCGTCGGTCGCGGGGCGGCTGTCCGCCCGCGAACGTGACGTCGTTCGGCTCGTCGCCGAGGGTCGGTCGAACCGCCAGGTCGCCGAGGCGCTGTGCATCAGCATCGACACTGTCAAGCACCATCTGACCCACGCCCTCGTGGCGACGGGATGCACGAACCGCACCCAGCTCGCCATCGCCTGGCAGCGGGAGACCAGCGCGTTCGCGCCGCCCAGCCCGCCGCGGCCCTGACTGCCTGGGGCGCGGTGACCGCGCCCACGCCTCGCGCGCCCGTGCGTCGCCCGCCCACGTCTCGCCCGCCCACGCCTCGCGCGCCCGCGATCGGCGCGCCCCCTCCGGACGAGATTTCGATCTGACCTGGTCACGGGGCTCCATCCCCGCCAGGGGAGCGCCGATGGCGTCGAAGTGATTCCGCCGTCGGCCCGCCAGTGCTGGGACCCTCGTGTCCCGCGAGGCCGACGCTCGAGCCGCAGGCCGGTTTCGCCGCCCCGGCCGCGGTCGCGCACGAACGCCGGCGCCCTCGGCGCCGGCGTTCGTTGTGTTTGTCGGCGTTGCCGCCCGCCGCGGTTCGTTCGCGTTGCCGGCCTCCCCGCCCGCCATCCCCGAATCGCGTACCGCGCACCCCACTGCGGCGACGTCGCGTTGCGGCGACGTCGTGCTGTGGCAAACGTCGTGCTGTGGCAAACGTCGTGCTGTGGCAAACGTCGTGCTGTGGCAACGTCGCGGCATGGCGTGATCGGGGCGCGAGTCGGCGGGCCCGCCGCCGCCCGCTGAGCAGCGTGAGACTTCCCGGCGGTGCCGACACCCGGCGGCGTCAGCGCCCGCACGTTCGGGCACTCACACTTCGGATTCACCTCAAACCCTCGCCGCCACCTGCCAGTTAGGTGCTCGGCGAGCTTGCGGTGTCCATGGCCAGGCCATCCGTATCGTTTGCCGGTATTTTTGCGTTTTGGTATGTTTCTCACGAAACATCCGTTTGCCCTAAGTGTGGCGGTGATCGATGTTGGTGGTAACGGGCCAATCCGGCTGGGTGCTTCACTGCGGCTCGTTCCCAAATTTCCGGTCGGTTCCGCTTGCGATCGATGGCACGCTGTGACTACGTTGACGCTGTCCCTGCTGGCTGGCCGGACCCAGCGAGGGCCGCCCAGCCGTCGGTGACTGACCCGCCGACGGTGGCTCGATCACATTCCGGGCGGTCCGCGGCCAGCACTCGGCTTCGCGCGGCGCGGTATCGATATCCCGGCCGGGTGGGCGCCGGCTCGACGCCGAGGAAAGAACCCTGCGCTGTCCATTGTCATTTTATTGCGAGAAAGTTGAATGGAGCTGTCGCGGCCGCGCAGCCGGATACCGGCTCGCGGGTGATGCGATTCCGGGACGGCCTGGCGACAGGCGGCCAGATTGATGGTGTCGCCCGGTGCGCATCCCTGCGGGCTCTGTGTAATCCCGATCCGCGACATCGCCGGCGATGTCCGGAGGTGGGCTAACCGTTGGACGGACGGTGCCCTGAGTCGGGCGTTCAGTCGGTGGCGGACTTCCAAGGGTCATGCGATCAGGCATATCCTCTGCCACCATGCAGTGATCCGCAGTGGGCGGACTAGAATTCCGCGCACCTTGACGATGGCGAGTCGGCAGTGCCGGGCAGCGCCCTGGCCAGAGCGGTCATGTCAGTTCTACAAGAGTTGCTGGGGGTCAGTTCGGTTTCCGCGTAGTCAGTGCAGATACAGCTTCTCCGGTACGTCTGTCGCCCGACGGCACCGGTCAGGAGATCACCGATGATTTGGGCGATCCTGTCGTTCGAAACGTGTTCCTCACGTTGGTCTGGTGGGTGAGACCCCTGATCTGGATCTGGTTGTGCGACGTCCAGGGGACTGGGTCCCGCGCCTCGGCCGACCCGCCGGTCGGTCAGGGAACCGATCCGGCAGGCCCACTGAACCGGACTAGTACCTCATGCTCACCACGCTTCCCCGGGTCACGACCTGCCAGGAGGACCTGCCCATGACCACCGCCCTCCGCCCGCCGCCCGACGGCGCGCCGATCGGTTCCGTCAGGCCCGCGCCGCTCGACGCGCCCGAGCAGGTCGTCGTGATCACACCATTCGCGCAGCCCGCCCCCGCGCTGGTCGCGGCGGTCGTGCGGGCCGGCGGGGTGGGCGTTCTCGACCTCGGCCGATCGGCGCGCGAGGCCCGGGAGGCGCTGCGAGACGCGGCCCGCTGGACCCCCGGTGGCTTTGGCGTGCGGGCCGGGTCGGGCTGCCCTTTGAGCCCCGCTGAGCTGCTCGGCTCGGTCGACCTGGTCGTCCTCGTCGCCCGGCCTCCGGGGCCCGCCGAGCGGTCGCCGTGGTCTGTCACGGAGCTGGTCCGCGACGGCCGGCGGGTGTGGGCGGAGGTGACCTCGGTCGGCGAGGCGCGTGATGCCGTCGCGGCCGGAGCGGTCGGTCTGATCGCCCGCGGTAACGAGTCAGGCGGCGTCGTCGGGGACCTGACCACGTTCACTCTGCTGCAGCACCTGCTCGCCGCGGACCCGCGCACCGCCGCGGGCGAGCCGGTGCAGGTCTTCGCCGCCGGCGGGATCGGGCCGGCGACCGCCGCTGCGGCGGTCGCCGGCGGCGCGGCGGGAGTCGTCCTCGACACGCAGCTCGCCCTGGTCCGGGAGATGGAACTGCCCGAGCAGGTCGCGAGTGCGATCCGGGCCATGGATGGCAGCGAGACCGTGCTGTACGCGGGTCACCGGCTCTACACCCGTCCCGACCTGCCCATCGCCGCCCTCGCCGGAGGGGCCGACCGGTCCGCCGAGGACGACCTGCGCGACACCGGCGGCGAAATCGCCTCGGACGGCAGCCTCGGCGCTCCCGCCGCGGACCCGCCCAGCGCCTTCGACGTGGTGGCCGCCCGGCTCGGCGCCCGCGACCTGACCCGCGAGTTCCTGCCCATCGGCCAGGACGGCGCGTTCGCGGCCGAACTCGCCGACCGCCACGTCACCGCCGCCGGGGTCGTCCGGGCGATCCGGGCGGGCATCCGCGACGGCATCGCCGCCGCCGCCCGCGTGCGGCCACTCGAGGTCGGCTCCTCCTTCGCCGCCGCCCGTCGCCTGCGTCACCCCGTCGCGCAGGGTCCGATGACCCGGGTCAGCGACCGCGCCGAGTTCGCCCGCGCCGTCGCGGCCGGCGGCGGCCTGCCGTTCCTCGCGCTCGCCCTGCTCAGCGGCGATGACAGTCGTGACCTGCTGCGCGAGACCGCGGCGCTGCTCGGTGACGCGCCGTGGGGGGTCGGCATTCTGGGCTTCGCCCCGCCGGAACTGCGGGCCGCGCAGATGGCGGCCGTGCGCGAGGTGGGCCCGCCGTGCGCGATCATCGCCGGTGGTCGTCCGGCGCAGGCCGCGCCGCTGGAGGACGCGGGCATCGACACGTTCCTGCATGTGCCCTCGCCCGGCCTGCTCGGGCGGTTTCTCGCCGACGGTGCCCGCAAGTTCGTCTTCGAGGGCCGCGAATGCGGCGGCCATGTCGGGCCGCGGGCGAGCTTCCCACTGTGGCAGGCCCAGATCGACGGCCTGCTCGCCTACGGCGAGACCGCGGCGGGGGGCCCGGATTTCTTCGCCGGCCTGCACCTGCTGTTCGCCGGCGGCATCCACGACGACCGGTCCGCGGCGATGGTCGCGGCCGCGGCGGCGCCGCTGGCCGAGCGGGGCGCCCACATCGGCGTGCTGATGGGTACCGCCTACCTGTTCACCGACGAGGCCGTCGCCAGCGGTGCGATTCAGCCCGGTTTCCAACAGGCGGCGCTGGACTGCGAGCGCACGGTGCTGCTGGAGACCTCGCCCGGCCATGCCACCCGCTGCGTCGAGTCCGCCTATGTCCATACGTTCCTTGACCGCCGCCGCGAACTGCTCGCCGCCGGCACCGCCCGCAAGCAGATGTGGGAGGAACTGGAGTCGCTGAACCTCGGCCGGCTGCGGGTGGCCAGCAAGGGCCTGCGCCGCGACGGGGGGAAGGTCGTCGCCGTCGCCCCCGAGGCGCAGGCACGCGAGGGGATGTTCATGATCGGTCAGGTTGCGGCGCTGCGGTCCGCGCGCACGACGGTGTCCGCGCTGCATGACGAGGTCACCACCGGCGCCACCGACCGGCTCGCCGAGCGCGCCGGTCAGCTCGGTCTCGCGGTCGAAGCCGCCGACGCGGACGTCCGCGGGGCCACCGGGCCGGCCGCGGTGACCGAGCCGGCACCGGCCGACGTCGCCGGACGCGGGCTCGACATCGCGATCGTCGGGATGTCCGCGGTCTTTCCGGACGCGCCCGATCTCGACGAGTTCTGGGCCAACATCGTCGCCGGGATCGACTCGATCCGGGAGGTCCCGGCCGAGCGGTGGAACCCGGAGGTTTACTACCGCTCCGACGCGGTGGTGAAGGACGCCGGGAAGTACACCCCGTCGAAGTGGGGCGGCTACCTGCCACGGATACCGTTCGACGCGCTGTCCTACGGCATCCCGCCGCGCTCGTTGCGCAGCATCGAGACCAGCCAGCTCCTCGCCCTGGAGGTCGCCGCCCGCGCGCTGCGGCACGCCGGCTACGACACCGCGCAGAAGGGCAGTGGCGGCCGGCCGTTCGACCGCTCCCGGGCGTCCGTCATGTTCGGCACCGAGGCCGGGACGGACCTGTCCGGCGCGTACGGCATGCGTTCGCTGTGGCCGGGGCTGCTCGGCTCGTTGCCTGCCGAACTCGAGGAGTACCTGCCCGAACTGGACGAGGACTCCTTCCCCGGCATGCTGTCGAACGTCATCGCCGGGCGGGTCGCGAACCGCCTCGACCTCGGCGGGGTGAACTTCACCGTCGACGCCGCCTGCGCGTCGTCGCTGGCCGCGCTCGACGCCGGCTGCAAGGAACTGCTCACCGGCAACTCCGACCTCGTGCTCTGCGGCGGAGTCGACACCCACGCCGGCGCGCACGACTTCCTGCTGTTCTCCTCCGTGCACGCCCTTTCGCCGCAGGGCCGGTGCCGCAGCTTCGACGCGGGCGCCGACGGCACGAGCCTCGGGGAGGGCGCCGCCGTCGTCGTGCTCAAGCGGCTCGCCGACGCCGAGCGGGACGGCGACCGCATCCACGCCGTCATCCGCGCCGTCGCCGGCTCGTCCGACGGTCGCGCCCTCGGGCTGACCGCGCCGCGCAAGGACGGCCAGGTGCGGGCCCTGGAACGCGCCTACTCGCGGGCCGGGGTCACCCCGGCCGACATCGGCCTGCTGGAGGCGCACGCCACCGGGACCGTCGTCGGTGACCGCACCGAACTCGCCACCCTCACCGAGATGTTCGCCGCGAACGGCGCGGACCCCGGCACCTGCGCGGTGGGCTCCGTGAAATCGCAGATCGGGCATACCAAGTGCGCCGCCGGCCTGGCCGGCCTGATCAAGATGGCCCGGGCCGTCGAGACCGGCGTGCGCCCGCCGACCCTGCACATCGACACACCCAACGCCTACTGGGACGCCGAGACCAGCCCGTTCTACTTCGACCAGAGCGCCAAGCCGTGGACGGCGCCGCGCTCGCAGCGCCATGCCGGCGTCTCGGCATTCGGGTTCGGCGGCACGAACTTCCATGTCGTGCTCTCCGCCTACGACGGCGGTCCGGAGCCGGCGCACGCGCTCGACCGCTGGCCCGCCGAACTGTTCACCGTGCGTGGCACCGACCGGGCGGCCGCCGGGCGCGCGCTGGACCGGCTCGCCACGCTCGTCGCCGCGAACGACGGCGCCGGGCGGCCGTACCGGCTGCGCGATCTGGCCCGGACCACCTGCGCGGCGGGTGGGGGACCGGTGCAGGTCGCGTTCGTCGTCGACGACCTCGACGGCCTGCCCGCCGCGGTCGCCGCCGCCCTGACCTTCCAGCCGAATCCACGCGGCGGGCTGTTCGTCCGCGACGCCGATGGCGCCGGCTCCGGAGCGGGATCGACCGCGTTCCTGTTCCCCGGCCAGGGCAGCCAGCGGCCCGGCATGCTCGCCGACCTGTTCGTCGCGTTCCCGCGGCTGCGCTCCGTGCTGGACCTGGCCCCCCAGTGGGTCGACACGATGTTCCCGCCGGCCGCGTTCACCGCCGCGGGCCGGGCCGAGCAGGCGGCGGCGATCACCGACACGAGGGCCGCCCAGCCGATCCTCGGTCTCGGTGGTCTGGCTGTCCACGATCTACTCGCCACCTTCGGTGTGCGGCCCGACCACGTCGCCGGGCACTCCTACGGCGAGCTGGTCGCCCTGTGCGCCGCCGGCGCGCTCGATCGCGCCGACCTGATCGGCCTCAGTGAGGCGCGGGCCGCCGCGATCCTCGCCGCGGCCGGAGACGACCCGGGCGCGATGGCGGCCGTGTCGGCGCCGGTCGAGCGGGTGCGGGACGCCCTCGCCGCGCTCGGCGGGGACGTCGAGGTGGTCGTCGCGAACCACAACGCGCCCCGGCAGAGTGTGATCTCAGGCCCGACGGAGGCAGTGGCCGCGGCGATGGCGGCGCTCGACGCCGCCGGTGTGACCGCCAAGCGGATCCCGGTGGCGTGCGCGTTCCACAGCCCGGTGGTGGCCGCCGCCGCCGACACACTGGCCGAGCGGCTGGCCGCGCTGCCCGTCGCCAGCCCCGAGCTGACGGTGTGGTCGAACACGACCGCGGCGCCGTACCCGACGTCACCCGACGAGGTGCGGGCGACGCTCGCGGGGCAGGTCGCGGCGCCGGTGCGGTTCGTCGAGCAGATCGAGGCGATGTACGCCGCCGGCGTTCGGAACTTCGTCGAGGCCGGCCCCGGTCGGGTCCTCGCCCAGCTCGTCGGCAAGATCCTCGGTGACCGTCCGCACCGGGTCGTCGCGACCGACGTCGCGGGCGAGTCCGGGTTGCGCCGGTTGCTGTTCGCCCTCGCCGACCTCGCCGCGATCGGTGTCGGCGTCGACCCGGCGCCCCTGTTCACCGGCCGCGACGCCCGGGTGGTCAGCGCCCAGGACGTCCCACGCCAGCCCGGCTGGCTGCTCGACGGTGCCTACGTGCGCACGGCTGACGGTTCGTTCCTGCCCGGCGGCCTGCGGCCGCCGAGGCAGCTGGGCGAGCTGACCGCGCCGGCCCAGCGCACGGCCGCCGGTGAGGCGAGCGGTGCGCGGGAGTCGGCGGACCCGATCAGGTCGACGGCGCCCACGCCGGCTGGCCAGCCCGGCCTGCCC
>NZ_JALKFU020000232.1 GCF_023242965.2 Frankia sp. AgKG'84/4 | reverse complement strand
CCGGCGGCGGGGGGGGGGGGGCGGGGGGGCGCGGGGGGGGTCCGCGCGGGGGGCGGGGGGGGGCGCGCCCCCCCCCCCCCCCCCCACCCCTCGGCCCCGGTTCACCGCCTGGCGGTGGTGGTCACTCCCCTTCGGTCGGTCACTCCCATTCGATCGTGCCCGGGGGCTTGGAGGTGATGTCGTAGACGACCCGGTTGACCTGGGCGACCTCGTTGACGATCCGGTTGGAGATGCGTTCGAGCAGGTCGTAGGGCAGCCGCGCCCAGTCGGCGGTCATCGCGTCCTCGCTGGTGACCGCACGCAGGACCACCGGATGCCCGTAGGTGCGCTCGTCGCCCTGCACGCCCACCGACCGCACGTCCCCGAGCAGTACCGCGAAGACCTGCCAGATCTCCCGGTCCAGCCCGGCGCGGCGGATCTCCTCGCGGACCACCTCGTCCGCTGCCCGGACCACGTCGAGCCGCTCGGGCGTGACCTCACCGATGATCCGCACGGCGAGCCCGGGGCCGGGGAACGGCTGGCGCCAGACGATGTCCTCGGGCAGGCCGAGCTCCTCGCCGAGCCGGCGGACCTCGTCCTTGAACAGCGTGCGCAGTGGCTCAACGAGGCCGAACTGAAGGTCCTCGGGCAGGCCGCCGACGTTGTGATGAGATTTGATCTTGGAGGCGGTCGGCGAGCCGGACTCGATCACGTCCGGGTACAGGGTGCCCTGGACGAGGTGGTCGATGGTCGCACCCTCGGCCTCGGCACGGGCCTCGAGGTCGCGGGCCGCCTCCTCGAAGACGCGGATGAACTCCCGCCCGATGATCTTCCGCTTCTGCTCGGGATCGGTGACTCCGGCGAGCGCCGCGGCGAACCGGTCGGCCGCCTTGACGTGCACGAGCTCCACCCCGGTGGACGCCACGAAATCCCGCTCGACCTGCTCGGCCTCCCCGGCCCGCAGCAGCCCGTGATCGACGAAGACGCACGTCAGCGCGTCCCCGACGGCGCGGTGCACGACCGCCGCGGCCACCGCCGAGTCGACCCCGCCGGACAGCCCGCAGATCAGCCGGCCCGAGCCGACCTGCGCCCGCACCGCGGCCACCGCCTCGTCGACGATGTTCACCATCGTCCAGGTCGGCCGGCAGCCGGCACCCGTGAGCAGGAAGCGCCGCAGCACGTCGAGGCCGTACTCGCTGTGCAAAACCTCCGGGTGGAACTGGACGCCGTAGAGCCGCCGGGACGGGTCCTCAAAGGCGGCGACCGGCGTCGAGGGCGTCGACGCGGTGACCCGAAAGCCGGGCGGCGCGTCCGTCACGGAGTCGCCGTGGGACATCCACACCTGCTGGGCCACGGGCAGTCCGGCGAACAGGACACCGGACTCGAGCACCGACAGGCGGGTTGCTCCGTACTCTGCCGTTCCGGTCCGCGCGACCGCGCCGGACAGCGCCTGCGCCATCACCTGATGGCCGTAGCAGATACCGAGAACGGGCAGCCCGGTGGCGAACAGCGCGGGATCCACCCGGGGAGCGCCCGGTGAGTACACCGACTTCGGGCCGCCGGAAAGGATAAGCGCGGACGGTCGGCGGGCGAGGATCTCCGCGACGGGCATGTCCCACGGCACGATCTCCGAGTAGACGTGGCACTCGCGGATCCGCCGGGCAATGAGCTGCGCGTACTGGGCGCCGAAATCGATCACCAGAACCGTGTCGTAGCCGGGGTTACCCGCGGCGCCGGGGGCGGGGGAGGTCCCGGGGGTCGCCCCGGCAGCGGGCGGCGCAACCGCGTCCGGTGGCCGCACGTCGTGATCAGCATCGCTGCGCTGCATGTCGTTCACCCCGCAAGCCTACGGACCGTTCGGCACGGAGGTGCCAGTCACGGTCATCGCCCGCCGGCGTGGGTTCATGCCCGTGGGTGTCCACCACCCGAACGGGCGACGCATCTAGGACGCCCCCGAACACACCGTAAGAGCGGGTGTCTCAGATGCCCTGAGATGCCGTAATTTACACCTTCAGTGCCACCGAGAGAGGCAAGCCTTGGGCGAGGATGTTGTACCTTGTCGCGCTGCGCGCCAGTTACCCGGATGGTGACTCCGCGCGTTCTCGTTACGACTGGCACATGGCGACGAACGTGCTTACGGTGGGCACCTTTCGGATGCCGACTTCGTACCGCTATGGTGCCTGGCAAGGGACATCCGGGCCCGATACCGAGCCATCCTGGTACGACGTGTTCCGGGAGGCTGGCGGAGAGGTTGCGAAGGTACGTGCGCAGACAACCGATGGCCAGCAGCGCGGGCATCGCCGCCGGCTCGGAGCCGACCATGGCGCCGAGCCTGCCCGTGGACGACGAAAACGGCAGGCAGCGCGACGACCGCCCCACGGCGCCACCGACCCCGACAGGGTCCGGTCTGCGCCGCCTTCGCGGCGCCACCACCAACCCGACCAACTGGCGGGTTCGGACCAAGCTCATCGCGATCCTTACGGTCCCGATCGTAGCGATCCTCGCCTACTCGTCGATCGCTGCCGTCTCGGTGCTGACCAGCACGCGGGACGTCAACCGGGTCTCCGACCTGACCAAGATCAGCAAGGCCGCGGTCACCCTCGCGAACGACCTGGCCGGGGAGCGGACCTACACCACGGGATACGTCGCGAGCGGCGCGGTCGGTGCCCGCGAGGGACAGGCACTCCCACCGAAACAAGCAGCGGTAAACGATGCCTATCAGGCATACAAGGCGACGACCGATGGGCGACGCGGATCCTTCGGTAGTAGCGTTCGCCAGGCCTTGGACGACGTGCAGACGAGAATGGACACACTGCCGGCGAAGCGGCAGGCCATGCAAAGGCTCGTGGCCCCGACCTCCGTCGAAATCGCCTTTCAGCCGATCATCGACTCGCTGACCAACCTGATTCGCCTCATTCCACAGGGAAATGACGACCAGGAGCTCACCGACGGGGTCAATACGGCCTACTTCCTGATGTCCGGGACAGAGCTGCTCTCGGAGGAGCAGGCGCTCGTGTTCAGCCTGATCGCCGAGGGAAGCAACCGGACCTTCCTCGACTCGGACTACCAGGCGTTCCTGTCCGCCGAGACCCAACGCACCCGGGACCGGGACGACCTGGAGAACTTCGCCGGGCCGAAGCAGATCGCCATCTTCAACCCGACGGTGGATCCCGATAACCAAGACATTCAGAACACCAACGACGACATCAAGCAGGTCCTCTCCTCGCCGAGAGGTGAGCCGCTGCCCGCGACTCTCACACCGGAGAAGTGGAACCGCGCGACCCAGGAGACGATCGACACCAGCATCGAGGCCACCGGCAAGCTGCTCGACCTCGTGGACGCACGGGTCGACACGCTGCGCGGCGACATCCAGCGCCGAGCGCTGCTGTCCGGCCTGCTCGTCGTGCTCATCCTCGCCGCCGCCCTGCTGGCCGCTCTGATCGTGGCGCGATCGCTGGTCCGGCCGCTGCTGGCGCTGCGGACCGCGGCGCTCGACATCGCCGACCGCCGGCTACCCGAGGCGGTCCGCCGCCTGCGCGATTCCACCGAACAGAACATCGACGACTCGATCGAACCGGTGGGTATCGATACCGACGAGGAGGTCGGCGAACTCGCCCGCGCCTTCGACGGGGTGCACCGCGAGGCCATCCGGCTGGCGTCCGAGCAGGCATCGCTGCGGAACAACGTCAACGCGATGTTCATCAACCTCTCCCGCCGCAGCCAGGGGCTGGTCGAGCGCCAGCTCCGCCTGATCGACGACCTGGAGAACCGCGAACAGGACCCCGACCAGCTCGCCAACCTGTTCAAGCTCGACCACCTCGCCACCCGAATGCGGCGGAACAACGAGAGCCTGCTGGTTCTCGCCGGCACGGACACCGCTCGCCGCTGGACGCACCCCGTGCCTCTCAACGAGGTCGTCCTGGCAGCCATCTCCGAGGTGGAGCAGTACACGAGGGTCAAGCAGACCTCGGCGGCGCCGGTCTCCATCGCCGGAAACGGTGTCAGCGACGTCGTCCACCTGGTCGCCGAGCTGCTCGAGAACGCCACCTCGTACTCGCCGCCGGTCACCGACGTGCTCGTGACCAGCCATTCTCTCGGCCCGGGCGCGGGCGCGATGATCGAGATCGAGGACCGGGGCATCGGCATGCCCGCCAAGGAACTCGAGCGTGTCAACGAGCGCCTGGCCAGCCCGCCGATCGTCGATGTGTCGGTCTCCCGCACGATGGGCCTGTTCGCGGTCGGCCGGTTGGCCGGGCGGCACGGCATCCGCGTGCAGCTGCGCGAATCCTCGTCCGGCGGCATCACCGCGGTCGTGCGGCTGCCCGCCAAGCTGGTCACCGGCGACGCGCCCGGGGTGGGCCGGATGCCCGCGATCAACCGTCCGGCCCAGCCGGCGATCGCCGGCCCGGCCGGCGACCGGGTCGGCGTTCGCGCGCACGGGGCCCGACCGCCGTCGGTGAATCCCCCCGGCGGCGGAGGTTCGGACGGCCGCCGAGCGTACTTAGCGGCACCTCTGTGTGCCTGTATTCGACTGTGCCGAGTGGGGCTGCTAACGGGCGCTCCAGCTCCGGGCTATTCGCTCCGGTGGTCCGCGTCTTGATCGGGGTCCATGTCGAAACGGCGGCATCCTCGTCACGATGAGTCACGCTTTCGGCGGGCTCGCCAGTCCCGGACCACTTTTCCCGGATGTGTTATTCCCAGAACCTACGTAGCATGGTAGAAACAGCAGCGATGTAGACGAGCCGGTGTATCCCAACTGGTAGAGGAGGCTGTCCTAAAAACAGCTCGAGTGTCGGTTCGACTCCGACCACCGGCACAATCTTTGTCGAGGCGCCCGTGACGTTCATGAACGTCACGGGCGTTCGGCGTGCGAGCGCGGCCGGCCCCGGATCCGCCGGGCCGACCGCCCCGCCGGTGGTGTCGAGCACCGGACTGTGGGAACCCGCAGGTCCATGGGATCGTTTCCGCGGTAGACGTCTGCACCAACAGCCGACCGAGGCTTCCGCCCGGCGGTAACCGAGAGGAGCCGGCTGCATGGCCGACCTTCGTTCCTCGAACCCCGTGCTGCGCCGCGGCGGCTTCGCTCCCCCGCCGACGCCGAGCCCCGAGGAGCTCGCCAGCCACTACCGGCAGCCGACCACCCTGACGGTGGACGACGTGGTCGTCCACACCCTCGGGCTGTTCGCGCTGCTGGGCGTCGGCGCCGGCGTCGGCTGGGTGGTCGGGCGAGACGCGCCGGGCATCGCGCTTGGTGCCGGGCTCGTCGCGCTGGTCCTGAGCCTTGTCGCGATGCGCGGCCGGGTGCGCCCACCGTTGGTGGTCGCCTTCGCGCTGATCGAGGGCGTGGCGGTCGGCGCGATCTCCGGCTTCTACGAGGACTCCTTCGGCGGGATCGTGCCGCAGGCCCTGCTCGGCACCGGCCTGATCTTCGTCGCGATGCTGCTCGCCTACCGCAGCCGCCGGCTGCGGGCCACCCCGCGGATGGCCCGCATCGTCACCGGCGTGCTGTTCGGCGTGATCCTGCTCAGCCTGGCCGACCTGGTGATCAGGGCGGTCAGCGGGAGCCACCTGCCGATCATCAACGACGCCTCACCGCTGGGCATCCTGTTCAGCGTGGTGGTGCTCATCGTCGCCAGCCTGCAGTTCATCCTCGACTTCGACTACATCGAGCGGGCGATCAACTCCGGTGCCCCGCGGTCCGAGGCGTGGCGGGCGGCCTTCGCCCTGCTGATCGGCTTTGTCTGGGTGTACCTGGAGACGCTGCGCCTGCTGTCCAAGCTGCGCTCGTAGGCCGCCCCTGTCACGGGCCCCTGCCGCGCCGGCCGGCGCGGCAGGGGCACAGGTCAGCCGGAGCGGTCCGGCCCGGCGGCGGTGGGTGTGATCCGCATGATGCAACGCTGGTCGCGGACCATCGCCGCCCGGTAGTCGTCCCAGTCCGGATGCTCGCCGGACAGCTCGCGGTAGTAGTCCACGAGTTCCTCCAGCGCCGCCGGCAGCCCGATGATCTCCGCCGTGCCGGTGATCTGCAGCCAGGGCCCGAAGAACTCATCGGGTAGGACGCACAGCCGCACCACCGGCTCGCGCTGGACGTGGCTGACCTTGAACGCGGTCAGCCGCGTGCTGACCCGCAGCCGCCCGCCGGCATCGACACCGACCGACACGGGCGACATCTGCGGGGTGCCGTCCCGGCGGGTGGTACACAACACCGCCCGATGGTGATCGCGGACGAAACCGATGGCTGCGTCGAGTTCCATCCGGCCATTCTGGCCGGCGGGCCCGAGCGGCGCCGGCTAGGCCCGGATGGCCCGCCGGCGCAGGTCAGACTCGTGCACGAGAGCCGACGCGTAACTGTGTGGCAGGTTGTGCTCGGCACGCAGCCAGTTCACCCGCTCGGTGAACCGAAGCAGGCCCGGACCCTCGTCCAGCCGGCTGAGCCAGGTACTGACCTCATGGCCGGTCACCCTGGGGATCCGTTCGATGAGGATCTGATGGGTCTGCGGGGAACGGTTCAGTGACATGCGCGCCTCCAGACGTAAAACCCGACGTCAACGGCTCATGTCGTAAGCGTGCCCCAGGTCACACGCGAGGGCAAGGCCCACCCGCCGGCGCGTGTCGACCTGTGCGGTACTGTGCGCGGATGTCCGACGAGGTCGGCCACCTGGGCCGAGAGGTCGGGCTGCTCATTCGGCGCCTGCGCAGCTGGGCCGGCTCCTCCTGGGACGTGGCGCTCGAATCCGGGCTGACCCGGGCGGAACGGACCCGGCGGCTGCTCGACGAACTGGCCGCCCTCGGCGAGCGGATCGGAGCGGGTGCGCCAGCCGGCGCCCGGCCACCGCGCCTGGCCCCCCATGCCCTGCCCGACCAGCTCGCCGTCCTCGCCGAGGACCTGCTCGCCGCGATCGCCGCTGCCGGGCCGGGCCAGCCGCCGACCGAGCGGATGCCTGGCCGGGAGACGCTGGCCCGAGAGACGCTGGCCCGAGAGACGCTGGCCCGAGAGACGCTGGCCCGAGAGACGCTGGCCGACGCCCTCGCGGCGGTGAGCGGCACCCGCGCGGATCTCGAGGGCGGGGGTTTCGGCTTCCGCGTGCGCTGATCGGGTCGTTCGGACACGGCCGCCTCAGGGGCGCAGAGCCCCCGGGGGCCAGCGGCCCCGGATGGTGTCGAGCACGTGCGTCGCGGCGATGCGCGCGCCGTCGAGGGTGAGGTGCACCCCGTCCCGGGATCGTGCCAGCACGGTGCGTCCGTCGGCGGTCGTCAGGTAGTCGCTGTAGGCGCCGCCGCGGGACAGCCACGGGGTCAGGTCGAGGTAGGTGGCGCCGGGAACCCCGGCGGCCGCGGCGGCGGCCGCGGCGTTCAGCTGGTGGAAGTACCCGTCCAGGCGCTGCGAGCGCGCCGGCGGCAGGCCGAGCCAGAGCAGCCGCCGCTCGCCCGCACCGGTCCAGATCCGCATCACGACGTCGGCCCGGCGCTGGTACTCGGCCGACCACTCCGGTGTGCCGGCCGGCAGGACCGTGCCGTCCGGGCGAGTGATGCCCTGGCCGTCGTTGCCGCCCATCGCGACGACGACCAGCTCCGGGTGCTGCTCGCCGAGCTGGGCGCGCGCCCGCGACGCCCAGTCGAAGTAGTCGGGTCGCGCGAGGCCCGTGCCGTACCTGGTCTCCGTCCGCACGCGCACGGTGCCCGGGACGGCGTTCGTGATGGCCGGGCCAACCGTCTCGGTCAGTGAGTCGCCGGTGACCAGCACCCGCAGCGGATCGGTGGCGGTCGGCCGGCGCGGTGGCGCCACGGCGGTGGGTGCCGGCC
>NZ_JALKFU020000231.1 GCF_023242965.2 Frankia sp. AgKG'84/4 | reverse complement strand
TGTTCCGCAACGGCGGCAAGGTGAACATGGAGGAGCTGCTCAAGCTCAAGCCGGACGTCGTCTCCACGATCAGCGGCACTCGGGTTCACCACCACGGTGAGCCGGCCCGGCTCGACCACGGCGTCGGTCGCGGCGTCGACCGTGGCGGCCTGCGCCGCGGGCGGATTCGTCATGGACGCGCGTTCCCTTCGCCGGCCGGCCTCGATCGGGTCAGCCTACGGCCGCCGGCGGGGAGATCAGCGCGCTGTGGCCGGCAGCGTGGTCAGGTGCTCGCTGAACGCCCCGAAGAACGACCGCTCGCCGAGTTCCGGCGCGTCCCGCACATCGCGCAGGACGAGGTGCTCCAACAGAATCAGCGCGGCGTCCGCCGGCCACAGCACCAGCCACAGCCACACGCCGCGGGCCTCACCGACGAACGCGGCGCGGTCCGGGGGGGCGGCCACCGGCCACAGGGCGGTCGGATGCCCGGCGGCCTCGACCTTCGCCTCCGACGATCCGGGCAGGGTCTGCGGGTCGGGGCCCGCGATGCCGGCCAGGCGCGCGCCGAGGCCGATGCCGGGGGCCTCGGCGATCAGCACCATCTCCGCCGGGCCGCCGAGCGGGCACGGGCCGGCGGCGGCCACGGCGGTGGCCCGTGGGCCGGTGCGCTCGTCACCGGCCCAGCCGACACCGCTGACGTACCAGTGCACGGGCATGGGCTCGGGCAGCCAGACGGGCACGGTCGAGGTGGTGGCCATGGCGTGCATCGCCTGCTCCCGGCTGGAGGCCGCCGTGCGATAGGGAGTCACCTCCCCGTGACCGTCGCACCGGTACTGACTGCTCCACAGGTCTGGTGGTCGCAGCGGGGCGAGACAACGAGGACAGGCCGCGGCAGTGGTCACCGGGCGCCTCCTAGGGTTCAGGTCGACGCGGCCGCCGGACTTCGACGGTTCCGGGAGGACTGTGCCCGCGACCAACCCCTGGCAACCGTCACAACTGCACAAGCAAGCGTCCTACCAGCACTGATGTGCCGGAAGGCCCGTGTTGGCCGACCGCCCCGCCGGTGGCCGCAATCCGGCCCGGACCCTCGGGATGCGCCTAGGATGAATCGTGATGGCGACGACAAGGGCGTACGATGCCTGACCTCACCAAGTTCTGGCTCGCGGGCCGCCTGACGGCCGGCGCGTCCACGTTCACGGTCCGCAGCCCCTACGACGACAGGGTCGTCGCGACGGTGGCCGAACCCAGCGCGGACCAGGTGGAGTTCGCCGTGGCCGCCGCCGCGTCGGTCGCCCCGGCACTGTCCGCGCTGCCCGCGCACGTGCGCGCCTCGGCGCTGGCCCACGTGTCCAAGGAGATCGCCCGCCGCGGCGACGAGCTGGCCCGGATCATCACCTCGGAGAGCGGCAAGCCGCTGACCTGGGCGCGCGCCGAAGTCGCGCGGGCAAGCTCGACGTTTCGCTGGGGTGCGGAGGAGGCCCGGCGCTTCGCCGGCGAGCTGACCCGGCTCGACACCGACCCGACTGGGGAGGGCCGCCTCGCCCTGACCCGACGCTTCCCGCGCGGCCCGGTGCTCGGGATCACGCCGTTCAACTTCCCGTTGAACCTGGTGGCGCACAAGGTCGCGCCCGCGCTCGCGATCGGCGCGCCCATCATCATCAAGCCGGCGCCGCGCACCCCGCTGTCCGCGCTGTTCCTCGGCGAGCTGCTCGCCGGGACCGATCTGCCCGAGGGCTCGTGGTCGGTGCTGACCGTGCCGAACGACGCCATCGGCGCGCTGGTCGAGGACCCGCGGCTGCCGGTCGTGTCGTTCACCGGCTCCGGCCCGGTCGGCTGGTCGATCCGGGACGCCGTGCCGCGCAAGCATGTCGTGCTCGAGCTCGGCGGCAACGGCGCGGTGCTGGTCGCGCCCGACTTCCACGCGCCCGGCGACCTCGCCCGCGCGGCCGGACGCATCGCCCTGTTCGCGAACTACCAGGCCGGCCAGTCCTGCATCGCCGTGCAGCGGGTGTACGCCGACCGGTCGCTGTACGGCGAGCTGCTCGACGAGGTCGTCAAGGCCGTCGGGGCGCTGCGCGACGGCGACCCGGCCGACCCGGCGACCGATGTCGGCCCGCTCATCGACGTCGCCGCCGCGCAGCGGGTCGAGGCGTGGATCGGCGATGCCGTGGCGGCGGGGGCGACCCTGGTCTGCGGTGGCATCCGCGCCGGCGCGAACATCACCCCGACCGTGCTCACCGACGTCCCCGCCGATGCCCGCGTCGTCCAGGAGGAGGTCTTCGGCCCGGTCATCGTCATCTCCCCCGTTGACGGGGTCGACGACGGCTTCGCAAAGATCAACGACAGCGCGTTCGGCCTGCAGGCCGGCGTGTTCACCCACGACCTGGCGACCGCGTTCCGAGCCCACCGGGAACTCGCCGTCGGCGGGGTCGTCGTCGGCGACGTCCCGTCCTACCGGGCCGACCAGATGCCCTACGGCGGCACGAAGGGCTCCGGCATCGGCCGGGAGGGTGTCCGCTCGGCGATGACCGATCTGTCCGAGGAGAGGGTGCTCGTCCTCACCGGCCTGGATCTGTGAGGCCGCACCCGCCCGGTGGGGAGGCGCCGCACCGGGCCGGGTGCGGCTGCCAGCATGGGCGGGTGAGCATCGACCTGCACACCCATTCCACGGCGTCCGACGGGCTGGTCGAGCCGGGCGAGCTGATGGGCCTCGCCGCCGAGGCGGGTCTCACCGTCGTCGCGCTGACCGACCACGACACGACCGCCGGCCACGGCCGGGCCGCCGCCGCCCTGCCCCCCGGGCTCACCCTCGTGCCAGGCGCGGAGATCTCCTGCTACGTCGAAGTCGACGGCCGGTCGGTCTCGCTGCACGTGCTCGCCTACCTCTTCGACGCCACCGAGCCCGCGTTCGCTTCGGTGCGCGCCCAGATCCGCGAGCACCGGGCGACCCGCGCCCGCCAGATGGTGCGCCTGCTCGCCGACGCCGGCCATCCGGTCACGTGGGAACAGGTCAGCGAACTGGCCGCCGGCACGGTCGGGCGCCCGCACGTCGCGGCGGCGATGGTCGAGGCCGGGCTGGTGCCGACGGTGTCAGCGGCGTTCAGCCGCGAGTGGATCGGCGCCAGCGGGCCCTACTGGGTCGGCAAGTGGCAGCCGGACGTCTGGCAGACGCTGTCGCTGATCCGGGCGGCCGGCGGGGTCAGCGTCTTCGCGCATCCCTACGCGAGCCGCCGGGGCGTCACGGTCGGGCCGGACGTGATCGAGCGGATGACCGCCGCCGGGCTCACCGGCGTGGAGGTCGACCACCCCGACCACGACAGCGACGAACGGCGCCGCCTGCGTGGCCTCGCCGCCGACCTCGACCTGGTCACGACGGGTTCGAGCGACTTCCACGGCAGCAGCAAACCGCAGGGCCTCGGCGCCGAATCGACCTCGCCCGCGACCTACGAGCGCCTCGTCGCGGCGGCGAGCGGCGCCAGGCCGATCACCGGACCGACCGGCTGAGTCCGCCGCCGCGGCGGATCAGGCGCTCTCCCGGACGTCGCGGCTCGGCGCGCACTGCGGGTCCAGCCGCCCGAGCAACTCGGCGAGCAGCTCCTGCTCCGACCGGCTGAACCGGGACAGCACGTGCCGGCCGACGCCCTTGAGATGCGTCCCGGAGGCGTCCCGCAACCGGTCGAACCCCGCTGGGGTGAGCGTGGCCAGCGTGCCCCGGGCGTCGGAGGGACAGGCACGGCGGGCGACCAGCCCCTCCCGTTCCATCCGGTCGACGAGACGGGTCAGGCCGCTGCGGGACAGCAGCACCGCGTGCGCGAGCTCACTCATCCGCAGCTCTCGGCCGGGCGCCTCGGCGAGCTGGACCAGGACGTCGTAGGAGGCCAGCGGTAGATGGTGGGCGGCTTCCAGCTCGGCCTCCAGCACCCGGGTGACATGCGCGTGCGCCTGCAGCAGCGACCGCCAGGCCCGCATGCCGCGCGCGTCCACCCAGTCGACGTCCGTCTCCGAACTGGCGCCCAACATCTCCTTGACCACCATGCGCCCTCCCGCTGCCACCTCGATCAGCCTAGCCGGCTGTCCCGCCTCCCCTGCTCAACAACAGTCTGTGCCGGCGTACAAAGTCCCGCAAACGTCGTCCAGCCGACATCCACCGGGTAGTCAAGGCCCCGGCCGCGCCGCGGGTCGCCCGGCCGCTCACACCCGGGTGCCAGCCGAACGCCGCCGCGTCCACCGCGGGCTATCGTGGAACCACAGGCGGCCCGAGGGCTGCATCTCTGATGCCAATCAGCGACTGAGGTTTCCCTTGTCCCCATCCCGGCCTTCCTCCGACGCGATCCAGTCGGCTCTGGCGACGGTGCACGATCCCGAGATCGGCCGCCCCATCACGGAGCTGGACATGGTCTCGTCGGTCCATGTACTCGACGACGGCTCGGTCGACGTCACGGTGCTGCTCACCGTGTCGGGCTGTCCGATGCGCGATGAGATCATCAGCCGCGTGAGCCGCGCGGTCGGCGCCGTGGAGGGGGTGCGCGCCGTCCGGGTCGACCTCCAGGTCATGAACGACGAGCAGCGCACCGCCCTGCACACCAAGCTGCGCGGCGGTGTCGCGCCCAAGGCGATCCCGTTCGCCCAACCGGGCTCGATGACCAGGGTGTACGGCGTCGCCAGCGGCAAGGGCGGCGTCGGCAAGTCCTCGATCACTGTGAACCTGGCCGCCGCGATGGCCCGCTCGGGCCTCGCCGTCGGTGTGCTCGACGCGGACATCTACGGTCACTCCGTCCCCCGCATGCTCGGCATCGACCGGCCGCCCACCCAGGTGGAAAAAATGATCATGCCGCCCCAGGCGCACGGGGTGCGGGTCATCTCCACCGGCATGTTCACCCGCGGCAACGAGCCGGTCACCTGGCGCGGCCCGATGCTGCACCGGGCTCTGGAGCAGTTCCTGTCCGACGTCTTCTGGGGTGACCTCGACGTCCTGCTGCTGGACCTGCCGCCGGGCACCGGGGACATTGCGATCTCGCTGGCGCAGCTCGTGCCGTCGTCTGAGCTGCTGGTCGTCACCACCCCGCAGCTCGCCGCCACCGAGGTCGCCGAGCGCGCCGGCACGATCGCCGTGCAGACCCGGCAGAACGTCGTCGGCGTCGTCGAGAACATGGCGTGGCTGCCCTGCCCGCACTGCGGGGAGCGGGTGGACGTGTTCGGCTCCGGCGGTGGGGCGGCGGTCGCCGAACGGCTCACCCGCGTTCTCGGCCACGACGTGCCCCTGATGGCGCAGATCCCGGTGGACGTCCGGCTGCGCGAAGGTGGCGACAACGGCGTGCCGCTCGTCATCGGCGAGCCCGACGCCGAGGCGAGCAAGGCGCTGCGCGCGGTCGCCGAGCGCCTCACCTACCGCTCCCGCGGCCTCGCGGGCCGCAGCCTCAACCTGACTCCGGCCGGACGCTGACCTCGACACCGTGCTCGTCCGGCCGGGGCCGCCCCGGCCGGACGAGCACGGCGAGCGGACAAGCACAGCGCGCGGACAAGCACGGCGAGCGGAACGTCCGGGGCTGGGCCCGAACCCACCGCCGGCCCCTCCGCGCGGGCGAATCAGACACCAGCCCCTCAGAGCAGCGAGCCACAAGCCCCCTGGAGCTGCGACGGGGGGTGGCGTCAGGTTTCGGGCCGCTTCTGCAGCCCGACGCGCCCGATTTGCCCGTACAGAAGCGGCCCGAAGCTCAGCGCTGCGAGTGACGCCGGGGCGTCGGTCAGGTGGTGTCGGGGTCGAACGGGACCGTGCCGGCGTCGGTCGGTGAGTTCGGCTGCGCGGGCACCGAGCGGGGGACGATCGCCTTCGCCTGCGAGGACTTCGACAGCAGCGGTGACGTCGACGACGCACCGCCGTCGACGGCGGCGGGCCGGCTCGGCGTGGGGTCCTTCCGCAGCGAGGATTTCGTCAGCGACGGCGTGGCAGGGGCGTCGTCTCCCAGCAGAAGCGCGTCCAGCGAGGTGCGCTTGGTGAGGTACGGCGGGATCGGCTCGTCGTCGAACAGGTGCTTGCGTACGAAGGTTTTCGGGTGCAGGTCCCGAAGGTCGAGATCGTCGAACTCGGGGCCGAGTTCCGAACGCAGGTCGTTGCGCATTCCGTTCGCCGTCTGGCGAAGCTGACGCAGCATCCGTCCCGCGTCCCGGGCGGCCCTGGGCAGCCGGTCGGGACCGAACACGAACAGCCCGATCAGCAGCAGGACAACGACTTCACCCCACCCGACACCGTTGAACACGGGCTGAGCGTACCTCCCCCGGTGTTGCCGGGAGAGGCCGTTGGGCAACGAGAAGGTGTCGGATACTCACCCTTGTTGCTCCTGCAGTGTCATCTGAGTCGTTTCGGTGGCTCCCTGCCGCACATAGGTGACCGACACGCGGTCGCCGACCTGGTGCAGCCGGGCCGCCACGATCAGATCGTTCGTACCGCGGATCATGCTGGTATCGATCTTGGTGATGACGTCGCCGGGTTTGAGTCCCGCGCGTTCCGCCGGGCCGTCCGGGTTCGTGCTCACAATCCGCGCCCCGGCCACCCCGCCGGTCGCCGCCGCTTCACCGGCGGTGATCGTGGCCGAGGAGGCCCCGACAGACGGGTGCGTGGCCCGGCCGGTCGAGATGATCTCCTGGGCGACGGAGCGGGCGAAGTCGATCGGGATGGCGAAGCCCACGCCAATGCTGCCGCTCTGGGTCTGGTCCTCGTGCCCCGGCACCGCGGCGATCGCCGCGTTGATCCCGACGACCTGGCCCAGTGAGTCGAGCAGCGGGCCGCCGGAGTTGCCAGGATTGATCGCCGCGTCGATCTGGATGGCGCCGATGAGCACCGTCGCATCGACGCCCTCCCCGGCCGGGACGGTCGGGTTGCGGTCCAGCGCGCTGACCACGCCGGTCGTCACCGTCCCGGACAGCCCCAGCGGCGCGCCGATGGCGACCACCGGCGCGCCGACGACCAGGGAGCCGGACTGGCCGAGAGTGGCCGCCGGGAGGCGGACCGTGGTCGCGACGCGCAGCACGGCGAGGTCGGTCTGTGGATCCCGGCCGACGAGCTGAGCAGGGATCTGGCCGAACTCCTGGTACAGCCGGACCGAGATCGGCGCACCCGCGGCGACCGCGGGGGCGATGACGTGGTTGTTCGTGAGGATGAAGCCGTCCGACCCGATGATCACACCGGAGCCCGTGCCGCCGTCACCGCCGGCATCGCCGACGTCGATCGTCACCACTGTGGGCAGCGCCGCGGCCGCGATCGCGGCGACCGTGCGGCGGTCGGTGACCGGCGCCGGATCGCCGACGCCCAGCGTCGTCACCGGCCGCACCGTGGTGTCACCCGTGGTGATGGAGACGAACAGCCCGCCGACCCCGCCGCCGAGCAGCGCCGCGGTGAGCAGGAAGGCGAGCAGCATCCGCCAGCCGAGCTGGACCGGCCGGGCGGCGAGCCCCGCCGTCCAACCCGACGACGCCCACCCGTCCCCTGGCGCCGATGTTGCGGTGTCGCGGTCGGGATCGCGGTCCTGGTCGAGGAGCGCGTCGAACGGGGCGCGCTCCTGCGAGCCGGTGCCCGCCGACCGTTCCACGCCACCTGGCCGCAGCATGGTCACGGTGCCGCCGCCGCGGCGCGCGCGATGGGCCCGCTCGGCCTCCGCCGTTGCGTCCGGTCCGCGCAGGCCGGCAGCCTCGGACCCGCCGACGGTGGATCCCGCCGACGGCCCGGCGGCCGGTGACGAGCCGGAGCGCGCTGACCCGGGCGCGGCATCTCGCGCCACTGACGCCGGGCGTTCGACCCGGCTGGCCGTTCCCGCT
>NZ_JALKFU020000230.1 GCF_023242965.2 Frankia sp. AgKG'84/4 | reverse complement strand
GGGCTGCGGCCGGCGCCGAGCCGGACATCCTCGCCGTGGGCCCGGAGCGCAGGCGGCGCGGCGGTCACTGAGGTACCCCCGCCCGGCCGGCGAACCGCTGCGGGCGGCTCGGGCGGCATGACCACGCCGAGAACGGGCATCCCGCTCAGACCGGCTGAACCCGGCCGGAAACATCCGACGGGAGGACGCGGCATGGATCAGGAAATGTTCGTCAAGCTGCTCAACGAGGACCTCAGCTCGGAATACCAGTCGATCATCCAGTACATCCAGCACGGCGCCACCCTCACAGGACCGCAGTTCCTCGCGATCGCCGAGGAGATCCGCCGTCACCTGCCCGAGGAGCTCGGCCACGCCCAGGTGCTGGCCGAGCAGATCTCGTTCCTCGGCGGCACGCCGACCATCGAGGTGTCCGCGATTCGACCGTCGAGCAGCCCGCAGGACGCGCTGCGCGCCGACCTGAGCCTCGAGACCGACCAGCTCGACCGCTACCGCGAGCGCTTCGGACAGGCCAACGAGCTCGGGCTGGCCGACGTCGCCGAGGCGCTGCGCCCGCTGCTCGAACAGACTCAGGAGCACGTCCGCGACCTGCAGTCCGCACTGGGCCACTAGGACGGACCACGCCACCTGAACGGACCAGGCCACCTGAACGGACCAGGCCACCAGAACGGACCAAGTCACCAGACCGGACCAAGTCACCAGAACGGGCCGGACCGCCGGTGCCGCGGCGGTCCGGCCCGGTCTTGGCGACGCGGACCGTCAGCGGAAGGCCGGCTCGTCGGTGGACACGATCTCCTTGCCCAGCGGCATCAGCGAGACCGGGATCAGTTTGAAGTTCGCCAGGCCCAGCGGGATCCCGATGACCGTCAGGCAGAGCGCCACCCCGGTGGTGAGATGCCCGAGGGCCAGCCACCAGCCGGCGAAGACGATCCAGATGACGTTGCCGATGAGCGAGGCGTCGCCCGCGTCCGGGCGGTCCACCACCCGCCGGCCGAACGGCCACAGCGCGAAGCTCGCCATCCGCAGGGACGCGATACCGAAGGGGATCGTGATGATGAGGATGAAGCACACCAGTGCCGCGAGGGTGTAGCCGATGGCGAGCCACAGTCCGCACAGCACCAACCAGATGACGTTGAGCACCAACCGCATGACCCGCTCATCTCCCTCACGCCAGTCCCGGGCAGTAACGCGGCGCCGTTGTCGCCCGCCCTGTCCTACCCCGTCCCGTGAGTGTTCATGAATTGCCGCTCGGCCGTGACCTCGGGGACGGATCTCGCTACCGTCGACCACGGCGCGGTTTCGTTCAGTGCGCGGGGTGCGACGCCCCGCCACGCCGGCTGATGGGTGGAAACCGGTATGCAGGTGTTCGACCATGTCATCGACCTCGTCGGGGACACCCCACTGGTCCGGCTGACCCCGACGATCGACGAGACGCCGGCGGCGGTGCTGGGAAAGCTGGAGTACCTCAACCCCGGCGGGTCGGTGAAGGACCGGGTGGCGCTGGCGATGGTCGCGGCGGCCGAGGGGGCCGGCCAGCTCCGCCCGGGCGGCACCATCATCGAACCGACCAGCGGCAACACGGGGGTCGGACTCGCGCTGGTGGCGGCGCGGCAGGGCTACCGCTGCGTGTTCACCATGCCCGACAAGATCAGCGAGGAGAAGCGAGCGGTCCTGCGGGCCTACGGGGCGGAGGTCGTCGTCTGCCCGACGGCGGTGCCGCCCGATGATCCCCGCTCGTACTACGAGGTCGCCCGCCGGCTGGTGCGCGAGACCCCGGGCGGCTGGAGCCCGGACCAGTACTCCAATCCTCACAACCCGGCGGCGCACGAGGCCACCACCGGCCCGGAGATCTGGCGCGCCACCGAGGGCCGGGTCACCCACTTCGTGGCCGGCATCGGCACCGGCGGCACGATCAGCGGCGTCGGCCGGTACCTGAAGGAGGTCTCCGACGGCGCCGTCCAGATCATCGGTGCGGACCCGGAGGGCTCGGTCTACTCGGGCGGCAGCGGCCGGCCGTACCTGGTGGAGGGGGTCGGGGAGGACCTCTGGCCGGCCACCTTCGACAAGTCGGTCGTCGACCGGGTCGAGGCGGTCAGCGACCGCGACTCGTTCCTGATGACCCGCGAGCTGGCGCGCCGCTGCGGCCTGCTGGTCGGCGGGTCGTGCGGACTCGCGGTGGTCGCGGGCCTGCGGGTCGCCCGCGAACTCACCCCGGACGACCTCGTCGTCGTGCTGCTGCCGGACTCCGGCCGCGGCTACCTCTCGAAGATCTTCAACGACGACTGGATGTACGAGTACGGCTTCCTGGAGCCCCCGGCGAACGGCCCCACCGTGGCCGACGCCCTGCGGCACAAGTCCGAGCAGACCAGCGGACCGCCGGATCTGGTGCACGTCCATCCGACCGAGACGGTCGGCGCGGCCATCTCCTACCTGCGGGAGTACAACGTGTCGCAGATGCCGGTGGTGCGGCACGAGCCGCCGCTGCGGGCGGCCGAGGTCGCCGGTTCGGTGATCGAGAAGCATCTACTGGCCGCGGTGTTCGCCGACCGGGCCGCGGTCGGCGCCCCCGTCACCGATCATCTGTCGCCACCGCTGCCGACGGTCGGGATCGGCGAGCCGCTGGTCCGGATCGTGGCCGTGCTCGGCGACGAACCGGCGGTCCTGGTGCACGACGAGGGAAACCCCGTTGGCATCCTCACCCGTGCCGACCTGCTCAGTTTCCTGTCCACCACGCCGACGGCCTGAGCCGGCCGCGGCAGGTGGGTGGGCGGGCGGTGGTGCCACCGTGGGGCGGTGGTGCCGCAGTGGACGGGCCGACCGCGTGCCTGCCCGCCCGCCGACCCGGGGTGGCCGTAGCGTGGCAGCATGGTTGACGAGCAGCTCGCCGACGGCTTCGAGACGATCGCGATCCACGTCGGCCAGGAGCCCGACCCGCGCACCGGGGCGGTGGTCGTCCCCATCCATCTGGCGTCGACGTTCATCCAGGACGGTGTCGGCGGCCTGCGCGACGGTTACGAGTACTCCCGGTCCGGCAATCCGACCCGCACCGCCCTGGAGACCAGCATCGCCGCCCTGGAGGCGGGCGCGGTGGGCCTGGCCTTCTCCTCGGGCATGGCGGCGACCGACACCCTGTGCCGGACGGTCTGCCGCCCAGGCGACCACGTCGTCCTCCCCGCTGACGCGTACGGCGGCACCTACCGGCTCATCGCCCGCGTGCTCGGCGACTGGGGGGTGGAGCACACCAGCGTCGACCTGACCGACCTGGCGGCCACCCGGGCCGCGATCCGCCCGGGCAGCACCCGTCTGGTGTGGTGCGAAACGCCCACGAACCCGCTGCTGACGATCGCCGACATCGCCGCCCTCGCCGGCGTCGCCCACGACGCAGGCGCCCTGCTGGCGGTGGACAACACCTTCGCCTCGCCCTACCTGCAGCAGCCCCTGCTCCTGGGCGCAGACGCCGTCGTGCACTCGACCACGAAGTACCTCGGGGGTCACAGCGACGTCGTGGGCGGGGCGCTTGTCGTCAACGACGCTGACCTCGCCGGCCGGCTGCGGTTCCTGCAGAACGCGGCCGGCGCCGTGCCCAGCCCGTTCGACTGCTGGCTGGTCCTGCGGGGAATCCGGACGCTGGGCGTACGGATGGACCGGCACTGCGCGAACGCCCGCGCCCTCGTGGACCTGTTGACGGCGCATCCGGCTGTCGACCTGGTGCGTTACCCGGGGCTGCCCGGCCATCCCGGTTATCCGGTGGCGGTGAAACAGATGCGGGACTTCGGCGGAATGGTGTCGTTCACGGTGCGGGGCGGTTCGGCGGCGGCGCTGGCGGTGTGCGGGCGTACCAGGCTGTTCACCCTCGCCGAGTCGTTGGGCGGCGTGGAGAGCCTGATCGAGCATCCGGCCACCATGACGCACGCGTCGGTCGCGGATTCACCGCTCGCCGTGCCGGCGGAACTGGTGCGACTGTCGGTCGGGATCGAATCGGTGGACGACCTCGCCGCCGATCTGCGTGCCGCGCTCGACGAGCTCCCGTCCGCCGCGGCCGACCGGGAGTAGGCGCTCCGTTCTTCGGAGCGGGTGGTGAGCGACAGGTCGGTACGCCATCGGCCTGTCCGTCATCGTCCGCGGGTTAGCGGATGGAACGCACACCCGCCACATCCTCTTTTGCCTTGGGTACGCCTCGGCTGAGGACGCTCCGCGCGGTGAACGCCACATCCGGGCCGTCTTAACGGGATGATGTGATCCGAAATGACCACTCCCGGGCCAGCCCAGATAGGCCGCCTTCTCCACCGACCCTCCACAGCGACCGGGAATGACACACGAAAGGCTCGACCCCAAGGTCCGGCCGACATAGCGATGCTTAAAAGGTTATCGTTGACCCCCTGCATTGGAATCCCGGGCGGAGAACATCATGGTTGCACGTGCGGTCGTGTGGGACACGTGCCCGGTCCGCCAGGCCGTGACCGTCAGGAGTACCGCGTGGACGCCTCGACGGACCGTCGCTCGCTGCTCATCTCAGGGATTATCACCTGCGCTTTCGGCGCGGTCGGGGCACGTGCGGTGACCACCGTGACGACAGACAGCCGCACGGCCCTCCAGCAGGTCGAGTCCGCGCTCGAGACGCTCGCGCGCCGCTGGGAGACGACCTCGCCGGCCGAGCTCATCCAACGCCTCGCCGTCCTGGCGCGCCATGCCCACACCATCGGGCGCTGGCGGCTCG
Source organism: Frankia sp. AgKG'84/4 (assembly GCF_023242965.2). GTDB lineage: Bacteria > Actinomycetota > Actinomycetes > Frankiales > Frankiaceae > Frankia. Next base: position 3,079 of record NZ_JALKFU020000230.1, on the reverse strand, counting down.
GCCCGGAGCTGCGCCGGGACTGGTTACGCACGCACGGCCGAATCCTGCTCGTGACCTCGGTGGCCCAGCGGGACAACGGTCTGCCCGGCCAGGCGACCACCTCGGCGCGGGCGGCCTTGGTCGTCGCGAAGCAGATCGGGGATGCCACCACCGCCGCCCATGCCGGCGTGGTGCTGGCCGAACTCGCGGCCTACTCCTTCAAGAGCACAGGAGACGGTCTGCGGCTCGCGCGGGCCGCCCGCGCGACGGCCCCGAACTCGCATGCCGCGGTCCTCGCGATCACCACCGAGGCGCACATCATGGCGGCCCGCGACATGCCGACGGACGACATCGTCGCCGCGCTGCGGGCCGCGGACTCGATCGCCGCGAAACTGCCCGCCGGGCCGGCGGGATACAGCCTGGACGGGATTCATCCCGGATATCTGCCGACCTTCGGCGGCGCGGCGCTGGTGGCCGCCGGGGCGTTGGACGAAGGGCAGCAGCGGCTGGTCGAGGCGGCCGATCTGTTCGGCCGTTCCAGGTCCTCCGGCGCGCTCGCCGCCGTGCGGCTCTACCAGGCCTCGGCGGCGCTGCGCGGACGGGACCTGGATGAGGCGGAAATCCTGGCGACCAGGGCCCTGGCCGCCTCCGCCGTACGGCCGAGCGCCTGGCTGTCGGATGGAATTCTCACTCTCGCGCGCCGGGCAAGGGGCCATGGCGCGGACTGGTCAGGCCTGGTCACGCAGGCACGGGAATGGTCGCCGGCGTGACCTCCGCGCGAAAATCCGATAACGGATGAACTGAATTTCGGGTGCGCTGGACCGACCGCCGAACGGCCAGCTTCGCCGCCGCCGCCACACCGCCCGATACGAACCCGGAACGCCGCCGCGGAAAACACTTCGAAACGGCGCCTGACGTGCCGCCCAGGTCGCGGTTCTCCCCGGCCGGCGAGCGTGCCCGCGAGCGCCAGCGCAACCCCGGCGACTGCCAGAACGGCGACGAAAGACAAAAAATACAGGAAATCGGAATGATGGATGACAGCCGCCGTTCGGGCATCGAACGGCCTTGAAGGTGCAATGTTAGGGACGATCGGCAACGGGGGCGGAGTGGCCCGCGCGACCACGGGAACAGGAATGGACACGGCGACACGCTATCGGTCGGCAGACAATGGCGGCCGGGGGGACGCGGCCAAGAACACGACACTGCCGACACACACGAACAATCGGCTTCCCGAAGACACCGAAGATCCATCGATAGTAAGGTGAATCACAGCGGGCACGCGGATCCGCGGACAGCCATCCCCGTCCGCCCGACCAGACCGGCCAGCCGACCACCTTCAGCCCTGCAGATGGCCGTGGCCCGCCGCCCGTGACCACCGCCCCCCGCCCGCCGCGACCCTCGCTCGCGGCCCTCGCTCGCGGCCCTCGCTCGCGGCCCTCGCTCGCGGCCCGTGCCTGCCACCTGTCGCTTCCCACCCGGCCCGCCCCACGTCACCACCGGCGACGTCACGTCCGGCGACGACGTCCCGTCCGAGCGCGTCGTCCCGTCCGAGCGCGTCGCCCCGCCCACCACGGGTCGAGACTCACCTGCCACCGCGGACAGCCAGCGACGGTGCGGCCGCCCGATCTGGACCGCGCCGCCGACGGGCCCGCGCGCCGGTGTCATTCCCGAAAATCCCGAATCGGTGCACGAGTGTGTGTAGGTAGACGGAAAGGGGGTAATCCACCAGCGACCAAGGATCCCCGTAGAAGGAGCCGTCATGACCGCCCGGGTTCGCACCAGAACCTACAGCAGCATCAGCCTCGGAACGCTTCTCTATCTCATCGTCGGAGTGGTCATCACGGCCAGCCAGCACTACTGGAATTTCACCGACTGGGACGGCCATGCGCTGAGCAGCTTCTTTACCGCCGTCGTCGCGACGCTGCTGTGGCCACTCGCCATCTTCTACACGTTCGCACTGCACACCCGCTGACCCTTACGGCCTGCCCCCACGCGGGAGAACGAGCACGTCACGGCCGATTCCTGGGTTTCTTGACGGTCCGAGTCGATGTTGGACCGGTATGCCCACGGGAGCGCCGCCAACAGCGCTCCGGCCGATTCGGCCGAACTCAACCACCGGCGCCGTCGGTGCCGCCACCCCTGGCACGGAAAGATCCTCCGTGATCGAGGGGCGAGCGGCACCGGCGGCGCAATAATGCCGCCATCGGCCAGTAACAGTACAGCCAAACAACGGTATCAGGGTTGCCGAACGCCGACGGATACCCGATACACTGCGGGCGCCGTCGGTTCCAGCGACGAACGCGGGATTCGATCCCGCGACCGACCAGGGAGGCAGCCCGATGGAGCCGATTCGGATCGTCAGTGTCGTGGGAAACCCGAAGCCGGCCTCGCGGACCAGGCAGGTCGCGGAGGCGGTCGCCGACCGCGTCGCCACCGCCCTCGAAGCGGACGGGTTCACCTCCGCGCACGAGGTCATAGAGGTCAGCGAACTGGGCGCCGGCCTGCTCGGCTGGGGCGACCCGACGGTCGGCGCGGCGCTCGCCACCATTCGGTCCGCGGACGCCCTCGTGATCGCCACCCCTACCTACAAGGCGACCTACACCGGCCTGTTGAAGCTGCTGCTCGACCAGATCGGCGGCGGCGAACTCGCCGGCCTGCCGGCGATTCCCGTGCAGGTCGCCGCAGCGCCGCAGCACGCCCTCGCGGTCGAGGTCCATCTGCGCCCGGTTCTCGTCGAGATCGGCGCGGCCTGCCCGACCACCGGCGTGTTCGTCCTCGACTCCCAGCTCCCCCAGCTGCCCGCCCAGCTCGAGGCGTGGGGCTCGGTCAACCTGCCGGCGATCAGCGCCCTCGTCGCCGCCCGCCGGGCGGTTCCGGCACCGTCCGCCTGAGGCGACACCGCCTCAGGACCCGGCCGGCCGCGGCCTGACCTGCGAGGTTCAGCCGTTGCCGCCGAGGTCGACACGCACCTCCGGCAGCGGGCCGACGAGCGAGTCGGCCCAGGTCGGCGACGGCCTCGTTCCCGTCCCGGCCGCGGCTCCCGCAGTGCCCTCACCAGCGGTCCCTACCAGGCCGGGACTCGCGGGTGTCGGCGTCACCC
>NZ_JALKFU020000022.1 GCF_023242965.2 Frankia sp. AgKG'84/4 | reverse complement strand
CCCGACACCGTGTGGATCAACCAGCCAGTACCAAGCCAACCAACCGAAGATCCACTGTCTCATTTGACTTGACACCTGCCGAACCGCCTGCTCGTAGAACCGCCGAGAAAGATTGCGACCGGACACGGCTCCGAGATACTCCTCAAGGCTTTCCGGCTGACGCATGGCCTAGGGTTCGATCAGCTGCTGCTCTCATACAGTAGCGGTCTCCACACACCGCGGCACGAGCAGGCCGCCGATCCCCAGGACGTCGTCGAGCAGTCGCCGCACCCGCTCGATCTCGCCGGCGGTGCAGTCGATCAGTACCTTGACCTCCACGTCACGTTTGCCCCGATCCGCCGTCACGAAGAATCCCACCACGCCAGCGCCGACAGCGCTGCCGCGAAAGACGTCCACCCCGCCGCCGTCCGCAGCCACGGTGCCCTCCAGGTAGCCGTAGTCGACCGGGTACACGGCCAGCGGTACCCGTGGGTGCCTGCTGCCGGCCGGTCGGTCCACCACCAGATGTGAGGTAGCCACCAACTTGTCGAGATTGCCGAACAGCCGCGCGCCGGACGTGTCAGACATGATCTCCACCGAATCGAGGGGCGTCCACGAGAGTGGCCACGGGCACGAAGTGCCCAAGGCCATGTGCATTGTCCTGCCCACCAGCGTGAACGGCGGGGCCCGGCCGGGGTCACGGCGATGGTGGACGGCATCCGGGAGCGACCGTCTCCTTCACCCCTGCGCCAGGCCATCGGCGAACAGATTGCCTACATCTTCTTGGTGCCGACCCGGGCTGCCTGTGGCGATCGTGGGCGTCCTCCGAAGCTGCCGCCCAGTACATCCGGTGAAGCGGATGCGGTTCACATGGCCGCAACATGGCCGTCCGGCCGGGCTCGAACCGACTGTCGAGATCCTGACCAGCACCGATCCATTGTGCCGAATCTCAACACGATAGACCGCGAACCGCATTCACCCAGGTCAGAGACTTGATCAAAAAATGTGTGGACCACGTGTACCAGCATCCGAACCCTTCGATCTTGATTGCCGGCCCTGAAATCACTGTCCGACCGGTCGCTACCAGGGCCCCGACCAGGGACGATGCCCAATGACCGCGCCAATTTCTACATCATCTAGCGAATCAAACATATGTTCCGAATTTCGGGCGGGGTCGGATGCTTCGGCCCGCCTGGGACCGTGATCGTGGGTGTGGTGGTCGCGTTGACGTTCTGCTTCGGGTTCGGCAATGTGCTCGCGCTCGGGCTGCGTCTGGGTGTTCCGATGTGGATCGGGCCCTTGGCCGCGCCCGCTGTTGATCTGTCGGTCATCGGCCTGCTGATCGGTAGCCAGCGACTCTCTGTGAACGGCGGGCCCGTGGAGGTGCTGCGCGCGGTGCGGCGCCTGCTGCTGTTCGCCAGTCTCGTCACCCTGGCTCTGAGCGTCGCCGAACCGTTGATCGCCGGTCACTATGGGCGTGCCGCGTTCGACGCGGTCGGCCCGTTACTGCTGATCGGCTGGGGCGAAGTTGCACTTGGCCTCCTCCAGGCCATGCAGACCACGGTGGAATCCCCGACCGGGGGCGCGATGTCCTCGCGGGTGCACGGGTGCACGGGTGCACGGCCTGTGCCCGCCTCGGCGCCACATTCCGCCCAGCATTCCGATCGCCCCCTCGCCCGCTGGTGCTGTACCCATACCCGTTGCCGGGACGGCGGGCTGGGCTACTGGCCCCAGGGCCTGGATGTACTCCCGTCCTCGGGTCGAAGCAATTCCATGCTGCCCGTACGAGACTGGTCAGTATTGATATTAGGGCCGCCGTCGACGCGTCGCAGGGAGTATTTTTCCATGTCTGCCCCACCCGTGAACCAGCCGATTCTCGACGGCCGTTCGCTACATCTCATCGATATTGTCAAATTTGTGAAATCACCGGATCGATCTGCCGTCCTTGCCGAGTCGGCGATCGAGAAGATGCGTGCGACCGTGGATCTGAGAAATACTCTGCTCGCCCAGGGCCTGCCCATCTACGGGGTGACGACGGGATTCGGCGACAGCTGCAATAACCAGATATCACCCGACCGGGCGGCGGAGCTCCAAAGAAATCTCATCACCTACCATCTCAACGGCGTCGGGCCGATTGCCGAGGAGGAGGTGGTGCTGGCCACGATGATTATCCGAGCCAACTGCCTGGCAGCCGGCCGGTCCGCCATCAGGCCCCAGGTCGTGCAGACGCTCCTTCGCCATGTCGCCGCGGGTATCGTCCCCCTGGTTCCGGAACGCGGATCGCTGGGTGCCAGCGGAGACCTCGTGCCGTTGTGCTATGTGGCCTCGGCGCTGTTGGGCGAGGGGGACGTCCGGTACCAGGGCGCTGTTGTTCCGGCCGCCTCGGCGCTGGCCGCCGAAAAGATCAGCCCGGTCGTCCTGGAGCCAAAGGAGGGCCTCGCCCTCATCAACGGCACCTCCTTCACCACGGCGTTCGCCGTCCTGGCCGTCTCGGATGCGCAGGAGCTCGCCTTCGCCGCCGAACTAGCGACCGCCATGGCCTACGAGGCACTGCGCGGAAACACCTCGCATGTCCACCCGTTCGTGCATGCCGCGAAGCCGCACCCCGGCCAGGAGAAGAGCGCCTCCGTCGTGCGCACCCTCCTCAACGGCTCCGCTCTGACCCTGAGCTATGACGAGATTCTCATGCGTCTGGATCCCATTGCGGGCCGCGGTCACGCAGTCCTCGACGAGCGCATCCAGGACAGCTACTCGCTACGCTGCGCACCCCAGGTGATCGGGGTTCTCCGGGACACGCTGACCTGGGTGGAGGACTGGCTGCAGATTGAGGTCAACTCGGCCACGGACAATCCGTTGTTCGATGATCTCAAAGGTGAGGTCCATCATGGCGGTAACTTCTATGCCGGTCACGTCGGGCAGGCGATGGACAGCCTGAAGACCGCGGTGGCGAGTACGGCGGATCTGCTCGACCGCCAGCTCGCCCGGCTGGTCGACGAGCGGTTCAACGCGGGCCTGCCGGCCAACCTGATCCTGCCGAGTGCCGACGGTGAGGAACAGGCCGGGTTGCATCACGGCTTCAAGGGAATGCAGATCGCGGCCTCCGCCATCACCGCCGAGGCGTTGAAGACCGCGGCGCCCGCGACAGTGTTCTCGCGTTCGACCGAGGCTCACAACCAGGACAAGGTCAGCATGGGGACGATCGCCGCCCGGGATGCTCGGACCATCGTCTCGCTCACTGTGCGCGTCGCGGCCATCCATCTGCTCGCGCTCGCTCAGGCGGTCGACATCCGCGGTCCCGAGCGGACGGCGCCGGCCCTTCAACGGGTCCACGCGGCAATCCGGGCCCGGGTTCCGCTCCTGGACCGGGACCGGCGGATGGACCAGGACATCGAGGCGGTCGCCGGAATGATCGTCAATGGTGTCCTGCGCCGGGCAGCCCTTGGATCGCCTGTCAATCCGCAGGGTGCCATCGCGCTCGGGGTCAGTACCGACCCCACCCGGGCTGTGTCCGAGACCGTCTCGTCTCTCTGACCGCCGGCGGTGGACCTGCCGCCAGGACCTGCACGGGCGGCTCTCGGGCGCGCCTGAGCACCGCCGAGCTGACTCCCCAAAGGCGACGAACCCCCACAGGAGGCCACACGTGCTGCTTATCCGCGACCACGAGACCGTTCGAGATCTGGAGAAGCGTCAGCAGGAGCACGTCGACGTCGTCAACGCCGTGATGAACGGAACGGCAGATCTGGCGGCGATCCAGAACACGAAGCTGGTGGACACGCTGACCGCCGCCCTTTCCTCGGACCTCTATCGCGAGAGCATCCCGGCGGATGTCCGTCAGACCATCGCGTCGGGATCCCTCGATCCGGACCGGGCGCGTCACGAGGTGCTACCGGCTCTGCCGCTTCTCGGGAAACAGGCTCTGAGTGAGGCTGGTCAGGCCGCCTTCACCCGGGAGCTGCCCGACTTCCTGCACTACTACGAGTCCTCCGGGACCACCGGGGAACCGGTCGCCGCGCCCAAGGCCCTCGATGACCTGCTCGTCAACACGGTGAACTTCGGTGAGATGTGGGGGCGGTTCCTCACCTCCAGCGATCGGGCGCTCATCCTGATCAACGCACCATTCGCGCCTGCCGCGTACCAGTTCGAGAAGGTCCTGGAGTACCTGCAGGTCCTCTCCCTGCGCCCGTGGGTCGACAACATCACCGGCGACTACACCAGAATTCTCCGGCTGGTCGACGGCATGGGCGTGAACGTCTTCGTCGGGCCGCCGTCGCGACTGCTCGAAATGATTCAGTTCGCCTACCAAAACAACCTGCCGGTGCCGCGTTTCGACAAGCTGCTGCTGATGGCCGAGCAGACCGGCCCGGCCTTTCTGCGGCACCTTGAGCGGCTCACCGCGGCGACCGCCTATGTCTGCTCCTACGGTTCCTCCGAGACCGGTACCATCGCGATCTCCTGCGAGCACCGTGTGCTGCACCTACAGACCCAGAGCTACCTTCTGGAACTGGTCGTGGGCGATTCCGTCGAGCCAGCCGGGATCACTGCCACGCGCGGTGAGCTGGTGATCACGACACTGGATCTGCCGGCCCGTCCGCTGGTGCGCTACCGCATCGGCGACCTGGTGGAGATCGATCCCAGCCCGTGCCCCTGCGGGGTGGCGCAGCCGGTGCTGCGGACACTCGGCCGTGCGCAGGACGTCATCACCCTGGACGGCCGGGGCGTCCGACAGAACGATTTCGAGGCGGCGCTGTGGGAGGTTCCCGCCGGCGACGTCACGGTCCTGAACTACATGCTGGTGCTGCACAACCGTACGATCGTGTGTCTGGTGACCACGACCGGCACGGTGGACGACGCCTGGTCCGTGGCGACGGCCGACCGGCTGGCTCCGCTGTTCGAGGGCTACGACCTGGTCGTTCGTCCGGTGGAGGCCCTGCCGCCGCTGGCCTCGCTCGGCCAGTACATGGGCTGGAAGCTGTCCCGAGTCCTAGATGTCACGGACGAGCGGAACTGGGCGCGCCTGCGCGAGCCGATCCTGTCGCAGGTCCGATCGACGGTCGACCTGGTCTCCTCCTCGGTCGCGGTGTCGACGCATCTGCCGGTGGTCCAGCCATGAGCGGCATCACCGGATGGGTCGACTGGGAACGCGACCTCGTACGCGAGCGCGAGACCGTCGACCGGATGACCACGGCGCTGGACCACCGCGGACGCGACGGCGGCGGGGTCTGGCTGGCCACCGACGTGGCGCTCGCGCAGCGCCGCGACAGCACCTGGGAGGGCACCGGTGCCGGTGGCCCGCTCACGACGGTCAGGGATGACGGGTCGACCCGGTCCGGCGAGCCAACCCTCGCACTGGCCCTCGACGGAGACCTGTTCGAACGGGACACGCTGCGTGCCGCCCTCGCCGCCCGTGGACACCGCCCGCGTGGCGCGGCCGGCGCGCCGGCCGAGGTGCTCGCGGCGTACGAGGTGTGGGGCACGGCGGTGGTGGAGCACCTGGTCGGAACCTTCGCCCTCGCGCTCTGGGACGCCGACCGGCATGGCCTGCTGCTGGCTCGGGACCGCCTCGGCGTCGCGCCGCTGTACTACCTGGCGTACGACGGCGGCATCCTGTTCGGCTCTGAGCCGAAGGCCCTGCTGGCGAATCCGCTGTTCGAACCGGAGGTGGACGCGGAAGGTCTCGCGGACATCTTCGTGGTCGCGGCGAAGCGACCCGGCGACGCGGTGTACCGCGGCCTGCGTGAGGTGCGGCCGGGACACACGGTCTGGTTCGACCGCACCAGCGTGCGGCACACCCGGTACTGGAGCCTGCCCGCCGAGCCGCACCGCGACGACCTGGCTGCGACCACGGGCCGGGCCAGGCAGCTGCTCGCCCGGGCGGTGTCCAGCCAGTCCGAGGCGGATGTCCCGGTCGGATCCCTGCTCTCGGGCGGCATTGACTCCAGTGTCATCACCGCGTTCGCCGCCCAGGCGAGGGCGCAGCGTGGCCAGGGCAAACTGGCGACCTACTCGGTGGACTTCGTTGACAGCGAGCAGGACTTCGCCGCGGACGCGCTGCACGGGAGCCGGGACGCTCCGTATGTCCAGGCCGTCGTCGACCACGTCGGGACCAACCACTCCGAGGTCCTGCTGGCGGCGCCGTCACTGCTGGACCACCTGGGCACGTCCCTGCGCGCGCGCGACATTCCCGGGGTCGGAGATCTGGACGTCTCGCTATACCTGCTGTTCCAGGAGGTGCGGCGCCATCTCGGGGTGGCGCTGTCGGGTGAGGGCGCGGACGACATCTTCGGCGGCTACCCCTGGTTCGCCGCCGAGGCCACGCAGGCGACAGGGAGCTTCCCGTGGTCGGCCGGCGTGCTGGATCGCAACGCGGTGCTCTCCGCGGACCTACGGCGCCGGCTTGACCTGCATGCCTATGTGGATGCCCGCTACCGCGAGGCGCTTGCCGAGGTCCCCGTCCTCGACGGGGAGCAGGGCGTGGATCGGCGGCTGCGGGAGGTCACCTACCTGCAGCTGACCCGGTTCCTGCCGTTCCTGCTCGACCGCAAAGACCGGATGTCGATGGCGGTCGGGCTGAACGTCCGCCTGCCGTTCACCGACCACCGGCTGGTCGAGTACGTCTGGAACGTGCCGTGGTCGCTGCGCGGACGAGGCGAACGGGAGAAGAGCCTGCTGCGCGCCGCCGGCCAGAGCCTGCTGCCCGCGGCGGTCGTGCAGCGGCCCAAGAGCGGGTTCCCGTTCGGCCAGAGCCCGCGCTACCTCTCAGCCGTGCGGTCCGCGGTGCTCGCCCTGCTGTCGGACCAGGACTCGCCGGTCCTACAGCTGCTGGACGCCGACGTGCTGCGCCAGATGGCGCAGGGCGGGGCCTGGACCAACGGCTCCTTCACACCGCCGCCGTGGCTGCCCCGGGCGCTGGCGCTCAACGCCTGGCTGAAGGACTATGGCGTGCGCGTCCGGATCTGAGCTGAATGCTGGTCGGGCCGGGTCGCCATGTTCTAAAGTTTCTCAGATGTGAAACTATCTGAGGAACATGGCGGCCCCACCACCGGCTGAGGGGCGCGCATAGAGCGGAGGCTGTCCGAGGTGCGTGCCCTCACCCACCCGTCCCGGGAGAACCTGCAGCTGGCGAGCGTCTTCCACGCCCTCAGCGATCTCGTGCGGCTGGAGATCGTCCGACAGGCCGCGGTCCGCGAGCAGTCCTGCGCCGCCCTGAGCGTCAATGTCTCGAAATCGACGCTGTCCCACCACCTTCGGGTGCTGCGCGAGGCGGGCGTGACGAGGACCAAGATCGAAGGGACCCACCGCTACGTCTCGTTGCGGCGGGAGGACCTTGACGCGCGCTTCCCCGGGCTGTTCGATGCCGTCCTGCGGATCCTCGATACCTCCACTGACGACACGTCCGCTGACGACGGCGCGGGTGCCGAGTCGCCGTGAGCCCCACGCACGGCGGCCCAGCCCGCCGCCTGGGCCTCTACCGCTCGCGGTCTGTGACGGGCCCCCCGCGCCGGTGGCATAGCGGTGGCCGCCGTGCCGCGGCACGGCCTCCCGCCGATCGAGGTCTGTCGCCCGCGGACGAGTCGACGTCGATCGGCTGTTCAGTCCGGACAGGACCATGACCACGCGGCAGCGCCGCACAGGTCGACGATCAGGCTTCAGACATCCAGCACCTTGCGGGCCAGCCGGCCGAACTCGGCGCGCTCGCTCGGGCTGAGTGCACCGAAGACCCGATCAAGGCGGTCCGTCATGCCGCGGTCGACCTCCTCCAGCGCGGCGAGGCCGGCGCCGGTGGGGACGACCGCGTAGGCGCGTCGGTCATGCGGATTGCGTTCGCGACGCACGAACCCCGCGTCTTCCAGGCCGTCGATGCATCCCACCATCACGCTGCGATCGATCCGCAGCTGCTCGCTCAGCTCCTGCTGCGAGACGGCACCGACCCTCGCGAGCATGCCGAGCACGAGGTGCTGGCTGACCGACAGGCGAGCGTCGCCAAACGCCGCGTCCATGGCCTTGGCCACCTGTGTCGAGACGCGACACAGCGCCACATCGACCCGCTCAGCCGCGATCTGGGAGAAATACGTTGACGAGGTGGAAGGGTTGGCACTGGTGACTGAGGTCACTTCCACTGACCGGTTCCTCGCATGTCCAGCACCGTCCTACGTCCAGTACGCCGGCAGACCGAGTGTCGCCGGCAGGCGCCTTGTCCAGCTTGGCCTACGATAGCCGCTCGTCACGGTGCTGTTCCGGCGTCAACGCCACTCTCGGCCCGGGGAACCGGCAGATCAACCAGCAGGTCGTTGCTCCCGGGGGTGATCCCCGCCGTCGCGCCCGGCGCGTCTACCCCATCTGCCGTGTCCGGAGCGTCCGCCGTGTCCGGGACGTCCACTGTGTTCGGAACGTCCACCGCGCTGGGGGCGTCCCCTGCGTCAGGGGCGTCTGCCGCGTCCGGCGGTGTATCCGACAGTGATGCGCGCCGGTCGGCCCGGGGAGATCCGAGTAGCCGCACCATCGGCCATTCGACGAACGTGCTCAGCAGCCAGGCGCCAGTGAGGCACAGGCCGAACGCCGCCGCCACCACTCCCAGTGCTACCGGAGTGCTCCAGGTGAGATCGGTCCCGAGCGCCTTCTTCCCGTACACCAGCACCAGGCGGTGCACCATGTACAGGGCGAACGAGATCTCGCCCAGCCGCACCAGCCCGTGGGCGCGTAGCCGCGACGGCCGGCCGGCCAGATCGGCTGATGCGGCTGCGGGGATCAGCAGGGCCATTGGCACGATCGAGACCGCGGCCAGGCCATAGAGGAACGGAACGTTCAGCGCCAACAGATAGGCGGCCACGAGCAGCGCCACCGCTGGCGTCGTGCGCAGGCCGATCCATCTGCGCTCGACAAGAACGCGCGCCATGATCATTCCGAGTACGAAATCCAGTGTGCGTACCGGCGGGAAGACGTAAACGAACCAGAACCGCCAGGTCGAGGTCGGATCGAAGGGCAGGGCCGGCCCGGCGGGCAGCAGCTGGGCGACGGCGGGCATGAGCATCACGGCGGCCGCGACCGCCCCGGCCCAGTACCACAGCCGCTCGGGCCGAATTCTGTTGACAATCCGTAGGAGCAGCGGAAAGAGCAGGTAGAAGAAGGCCTCGCACGACAGGGACCAGGAGACGTCGTTCAGGTTCGAGAACACCGTGATTTTCGGAATCATGGAATGCACCAGGAACAGGTTGGGTACGGCCTGCCACCACTGCGGCATGCCGCCGGCCCAGCCCATGAGGACGATGGCGACGCCCCACATCACCACATGATTCGGATAGATCCGGACCGCCCGCCGCCGCCACACACCGAGGACCGTGTCGTTCGATCGGGCCGACCAGGTCAGGACGAAGCCGCTGAGCACGAAGAAGAAGCTGACGCCAATCCAGCCGGCCATCTCCAGGACCCGCGCGTAGGCCCGGCCGGCGTCCGGGTCGGAGAAAAGCGGCTCAAGAGACGAGTGGAACAGGAAGACGACCACGGCGGCGACGAAGCGGAGGCTGGTAAGTGATTCGAGTCGATTCCGGAGTTCCCTGCCGGGGTCTGCCGGCTTGGCCGGAACGGGGTGGGCGGCGAGGCGCGGGCCAGAGTCCACGAGATCCCCCAGGGTTGATCCAGCGAACCCGGCCGGGAACATCCCGACACCACGATTCGCTGGTTCTACGATGACAGAACAATCGATAACATGGCGCTCTCGATCTGGCAACAGATAATCTGTGGACTACATATTTGCCGGGCTCGCCTCTGGGGCCGATCCAGGCAGGCGATCCGAAGGTTGGAGGACGAACGGATGACCATGAACCATGGCGACACGTCGCCCACGACGGGAGCCGTGCCCTCGGCGCGGTCCTCCGTCCCGTCCGGGCACGGCCCACTGGCCGGGGCGACTGATCCGACGGACCCGCCCGAGCAGTTCGCTCCGACCGACTCCAGGCTCGCCTGGGAGGGCGCTGTCGAGGTGACCGGTGAGGCGCCGTGGTGGCAGTTCTGGCGGCTACCGCCGCGCGGGCTCGCCGTATCCCCAGCCGCGCCGCTGGCGGGCCTGGCCAGTGTGCCGGCGGGGGTGCGGGCGGCCATACGCACCGACGCCCGAGTGATCGGTCTGTCCGTGCTCGCCGCCGACCAGGACGCCGGGGTTCTCGACGTGGTCGTCGACGGTGAGCTGGCCGGCCGTCACCGCGTCGCCGGCGAACACCCGGGCCCCGTCCAGATCGAGGTTGAGCTGCCCGGACGGCTTGCGGTCGTCGAGATCTGGCTGCCGCACCGCGGCGTCGTCCTCGTCGGCGCGATCCGCCTGTTCGGCCACACCACCGTGCGACCGTCGCCGCATGCCGGCCCCCGCTGGGTCGTCTACGGCAGCTCAATCACCCAGTCGCTCTTCGCGGCCGGGCCGAGCGAGACGTGGACCGCCCTCGCCGCCCGAGCGCTGGGCTGGCGACTGCACAACCTGGGCTTCGCCGCGCAGGCGTATCTCGATCCCACGGTGGCGCGCGGCATCCGGGCACTTCCCGCCGACATCATCACGCTGGAGCTCGGCATCAATGTCTACCTGCGGGCGGGCTTCTCCCCGCGGACCTGGGCGCCGGCCGTGCAGGGCTTCGTGGAGACGATCCGAGAGGGCCATCCGCGGACACCGGTGGTCGTCGTCTCGCCTCTCGTCGCGCCCGGCCGGGAGGATCGGCCGAACGCCGTCGGCGCGACCCTGGCGGAGATCCGCGACGGGGTCGTGGCAGCGGTCGACGCGCTGCGGGAGCTGGGCGATCCAGACCTGCATCTGATCGATGGACGATCGCTCGTCGGCTCGGCCGATCGCGCGGTCCTGCTGGACGACCTGCACCCCTCCCCCGTCGGGGAGGAGCTGATCGCGCAACGGGTTTCCGTGATGTTGCGCGCTCTCGGCCATGGGGCACGGGAGAGCTGACCGGTACGTGCGTGGTCCGGGTCTGGCCTCATCACCGGACCCGGACCACCCCGCGCTGGTTGCGTACCTGACCGTCCGCCTGGGGGCAGGGACAGTCGCCGACCGCTACCCGCCTGCGGTCGAATGCTGCGCGGTCTCGGCAGCAGGCTGCTGGGGGACGACCGTGGGCTGCGTGGCCGGCCTCATCCGAACGACCGCGATCGTGGCCCCTAGCAGTGAGAAGATTCCCGCGACGAGGAAGGCCGGGTGGTATGCCGACACCGTGGCGATGTCACCGACCGCGTCGCCGGCGGTGAGCACGGCGGTGAGCACGGCGACCCCGATCCCGGCGCCGAGCTGGACGGACGCCGTGATCATGGCGGTGGCCAGCCCCTGGTCACGGTTCTCCACGCCGGTCACGCCAGCGATGTTGAAGGCGGGGAAGGACAGCCCGTTACCCAGACCCTGCAGGATGAGTCCGGGCAGGATCACACTGGCATACGCGCTGTGATCCCCCGTCCGGATGAACAGCAGGATGCCGGCCGCCTGGAAGAGCAGACCGACTGTGGCGAGCACATGCAGACCGAGCTTGGGGATGAGCCGGATGGCGATCTGCACCGCGGCGAAGATGGCGATCCCCATCGGCACGATTGCCAGCCCGGCCTCCAGCGCGTTGTAGCCGAGGTTCTGTTGGAGGTACAGCAGGCCGAGGAACTGCCAGCCGATGGTCGCCGCCGACCAGCAGAGCCCGATCGAGTTGGCGGCGACCAGACGTGCGCTGGTCCGGACCCTGGCCGGGATCAACGGGTCCGCCCCGCGGAGCTGGGTGATCGTGAACACCACGAGCAGGGCGGCACCGACCAGCAGGCACGTGAGGGTCGAGGCCTGTGCCCAGCCCTCCTGGCCGCCGCGGTTGAGCCCGAACACGACCAGCAGCAGCCCGCCGGTCACCGAGACGGCGCCGCTGACATCGAACGAGGGACGCTCGCCATGGTCGGCGTGGTCCGGCGGGACGACGATCCGGCTCACCACAGACACCACCAGCGCGATGGTGGCGGGCACGAAGAAGACCAGCCGCCAGTGCACCTGCGTGAGTAGTCCAGACAGGATGAGACCGGCGGTGTAGCCGCTCGCCCCGGTGAGGGAGAACACTCCCATCGCACGGTCACGTTCCGGCCCCTCCCGGAATGTCGTCGTGAGGATCGACAACGCCGCCGGGGCGATGAACGCCGCCGCCACGCCCGTAAGCACCCGGGCCACGATGAGCGCCCAGCCGACGGAGACTAGGCCGCCCAGCAGGTTGGCCAGGACGAACGCCACCGTCGCGACGTTGAACATCCGCCGCCGGCCCACCACGTCCGCCAGTCGGCCGCCCAACAGCAACAGACCACCGTAGGAGACGGCGTAGCCCGAGATGACCCACTGCAGGGCTCCCGCGGACAGGTCGAGGTCCTTGCCGATCGAGGGCAGTGCGACCGCGGCGAGCGAGACGTCCATCGAGTCAAGGAACAACTGGGAGCAGAGAACCGCAAGAGTGATCTGCTGACGCCGGGTGTCGGACCCGACCGCAGCCTCCATCTCAAGCGCGCTCATCCGAGCCTCCTGGGGCAGTAGCGGGGTGGCATCGTGGGCCGCTGACCATCCGGGTCAGCGGGTCGGCGACCCACGGTGCAGTGAGGTCCAGCATTGCAGAAATGTCGATGCAAGACAATCTTCTGACAGACTATCTCTGGGCGTCATGCCAGCCGTCACCACCGGGCCGCCGTCACGATGGGGTCACCGGGTGTCGGCCGCCATCTCCGCGATGACCCGCCACACGTCGCTCGGCTCCAGCCCCAGTTCGCCGATCCCGGACATCATGAGCACTGGCGTGTCCACCCCGGCAGCGACGTACTCGGCGATGCGTCGCCGGCAGGCGTCCGCATCGCCGTGGACGATCAGGTCGTCCGTCACCTCGTCCGGGATGGCCGCCACTGCGCCGAGGTAGTCGCCGGCCTGCCAGCGCCGCAGGCTCGTCGCCAGCCGGTCCGCCCGACCGAGCCACGTGTGAAAGGCGTGGTAGGTCGGGGCGGCCAGAATCGGCGCGAGCAGCCGCGCTCCGAGCAGCCGGGCGATGCGGGCGTCCGCCGTCGGGATGACGAACAGCCGGGCCACAAGCTCCCGGGGCGGACCGAGCGGGTCGACGACCGCACGCACCCGGGTGACGTCGGCCGGCGACAGGAAGTTCGTGATCACACCATCGGCCGACTGCCAGCCGAGGGTGAGCATCCTCGGCCGCAGGGCCCCGACCATCAGGGCGGGTGGGATCGCCGGTGGGCGACTGAGCTGGAAGGAGTCGATGTCGAAGGTGTCGAAGGCGCCGTGGACGATGCCGCCGTCGAGGCTGCGGCGCAGGAACTGCAGGGTGTCGCGGACGTGCTGGTAGGGCCGGTCGAAGGGGATGCCGTTGAATCCGGTCACGAACCTCGGGCCGGACGAGCCGATCCCGACGATCACCCGGCCCGGGGCAAGCTCGGCGAGCGACGCGGCCGTCTGGGCGATGACGGCGGGACCGCGGGTCTGCACGGGTACCACGGCGACCCCGAAGCGCAGGACGTCGGACCAGGCTGCGCCGGCGGCGAGCGGGACGAATCCATCGGCGCCGGACGCCTCGCCCGTCCATACGTCGGTGTAACCGAGGCTCGGTAGCTCTCCGATGAGCTTGCGGTGATCGCGCAGGTTCATCATCGGGACGGGGATGTTGAGGCCGAGGCGGGGCACGGGCCCTACCACTCCACTGGCATGCTGCGCGGCCGGAGAGTGAGCAGCCCGCCGATCCATTCGACGTCCTCAGCGGGTACGGCCAGTCGCAGCTTCGGCAGCCGCGCGGCGAGCGTACCGAAGGCGACCTCCAGCTCCATGCGGGCGACCCCAGCCCCGGGGCAGTAGTGCGAGCCGAAGCCGAAGACCAGATGTCTGATGTCGCTGCGGCCGAGGTCCAGACGGTCCGGGTCGGGGGTGTACCGCCGGTCCCGGCCCACAGCGTGCATGGCGGGGATCACCCCCTCGCCACGCGCGATCTCGACACTGCCGATGGTCAGATCCTCGGTGGCCACCCGGATGAACCCGATGTCGGAGGGCGGTGCGTACCGCAGCAGTTCGTCGACGGCGGCCGGGACAAGAGCGGGGTCGGCGGCGAGCCGGGTGAACTCGTCGTGGTGGCGCAGGAGCGCGAACGCACCGCGGGTGATCGCCCCGACGGTCGTGTCATGGCCCGCTACCAGCAGGTTGATACCCAGCCAGACCAGTTCCTGTTCGCTGAGTCGGTCCTGGTCGTCCCGGGCTGCGATCAGCGTGCTGAGCAGGTCGTCACCGGGCTCCTCGCGGCGACGGGCGACGAGTGTTGCGACGTAGGCGGCGGACTCCTCGCGCGCCCGCAGCCGCTCCTGCGGCGTGAAGGCCGTCACGCTCACCAGCCGCTCGGTCCATTCCTGGAGGCGCGTGCGGTCCTCCCGTGGCGCCCCGACCATCTCGCAGATCACGTGGATGGGCAGGATGGCGGCGTAGGTGTGGTGCAGGTCGGCCGGCTGGGGCCCCGATGTGATCTCGTCGATCAGCTCGTCGGCGATGCGCTGCACGCCCGTGCGCAGGGCCTCCGCCCGGCGGGGTGTGAAGGCAGGCGTCAGCAGGCGACGCAGGCGGGTGTGGTCGGGGCCCTCCTGGTTGAGCAGGTTGAAGGGGTTGTCGGAAAAGTCCGGACCGCTGATCACACGGGGCGCGCCCGGCTCGCGTAGCGCTGCCCGGGACAGCCGCCGGTCACCGAGGGCGGCCTGCACCTCGTCGTAGCCGCTGACAAACCAGGCGTGGTCCCCACTGGGCATCCTGACCCGGGTCACCGGGCAGGCGTCGCGCAGTTCGGCGTGCCGCTCGGGCGGCTCGCCCAGCGGGCCGGGCGGGAAGGGGAAGAGGTCGGGCTGGTTCGCGGTCACCAGGTCTCCTTCACTAGTTCGAGAATTCGCTAATCATCGAACAAATGTATGCGATGGTGGTAACCTTGCCACTGGTCTGCCGCCGGCTAGGTCGAGCTCTCTCCGGTCTGCATGCCCTGCGAGACCACCTGCGTGCGGTTGCGGAGCTGAAGCTTGGCCAGCACGTTCGACACGTGGAACTTGACCGTCCGCTGGCTGATCTGTAGCTGTTTCGCGATCTCGTCGTTCGACATGCCGGAGGACAGCGAGACGTGCACCTCCCGTTCCCGCCGTGTCAGAGCGTCGAGCGGGTTGTCCGGCCGGGAGTGGTGGGGCGGGAGCACCCGCTGCGCGATGTCCAGGATGAACGCGGCGATTGGTGGGGCGAGCCAGGTGCCGCCGGCGGCGACCGCGAGGACCGCTTCCGGCACGTCCCTTGTGGGCCCCCCGTATTGCATCAGACCCCGGGCACCCGTCCGCAGCCGTTCCAGCAGCAGTGGGTCCCGGCTCAGCTCGGTGCGCACGATGACCCCGGTCGGCGGGTCCCGCCGCACCCCGACCGCGAGCCGGATCACCTCGTTCGGGTCGGGCCCCGGCATCGTGTCGTCGACGAGGAGCACAGACCACGGATGCGCCCGCAGGGCGTCGGTGAGCTCGCCGAAGCTCGCCGTCGCCTCGTGCCGCCCGAGGATGCCGGCCTCCGCCAGCACCGTCTGCAAGCCGACCGCCTGCAGTGGGTGATGGACGTAGAGCAGGACGCTGACGGTGGTCACCAGTGGTTCCAGTGCGTGACGGCGCCGACGTCCACCCGCGGTCCGGGGCGGAAGTCTGTACCGACCGTGTAGGCCACAGGGATGAGGGCCGCCTGGATCGTCCTCTCGTAGGGAATGCCGAGCAGGTCGGCGGCCTCTCGCTCGTAGTGCAGGTGGGGCGTTGTCCAGGCGGTGCCGATCCCGAACGTCCGGGCAGCGAGCATGAAGCTCCACACCGCCGGCAGGATCGATCCCCAGGCGTTCGCCTGGCCCACGTTGCTGGCGGTCTCCCGCCGGTCGGCCACCTGCAGACAGGGCACGAGGAGCACGGGCACCCGGTGCAGGTTGTCGAACAGGTGCTGGGCGCTGATCGACATCCGCTGGTGCGCGAGGGCCTCACCGGCGGTCCGGTCCACGCCGGTGCGCGCGATGTGCTCCCTGGGCCGGGTCAATCCCAGCCGGTAGAGCTCGGCCAGGCCGGCCCTGACCGCGTCGTCGGTGACGAGGACGAAGTCCCACCGCTGTCGGTTGCGCCCGGTGGGCGCTTGCACGGCGAGCGCCAGACAGCGCTCCAGCACGTCGCGCTCCACGGGCCGGTCGAGATCAAGCCGTCGGCGCACCGCGCGGGTCGTCTGCAGAAGGTCGTCGGACGACAGGTCGAGCCGTGACATGAGTGCCCCTGCGGTCGGAGGTGTGTGCGACCGGTCCGGACCGCCTCCTAGGCCGGCCACACGGCTGGCGCGACTTCCGGTACGTGAAGCGAGGAAGCGCCCGCCCGAACAGGCAACGAATCGTATCGCAATCGAGTCACTACCCCAGGTGATGGGCCGATGCGATTCGGCGTCGGACCGCATCGGCCGACGGGGCAACTCCCCGGGTCGATCTCGCAACAAAACCCTAGGGGCCGCACGAGTCGTTGGCAAGGAGTGCACGAACCTTGCCGCAGAGCTACCCATGTGGTACGGTTCGAAAAGTAACAAACTATTGAACCTTTGCTTGCCGTGGAACTTGTGCCCGCGGTGCGGCTGTTGAATCGCCGCTCGCGAGGCATCGTCTCTCGCGCTATCGCCTTTGTGCACCACCCTGTTGAGGCGCTGTTGACGACGGCGTCATCGCCGTCGGTGCCGGCGGGGCGTGAGCGGGTCTCCCGAACCCCTGACCGGCCGATCCCTTTCGCTGACTCCAACCAGGAGGCACCGTGACGGACATCAAGATCGAGGTCGATCCCGCCGATGTCGGGCTGGACGCGGGCCGGCTGGGGCGCATTGACGCCTACCTGGCCGAATACGTCGACAGCGGTCGACTGGCGGGCTGGCTGCTTGGGGTCAGCCGCGGCGGCCGGGTCGCCCATCTCGCGGCAGGCGGACACCGCGACCGTGAGGCAAATCTCCCGATGGAGCTCAACACGATCTTCCGCGCCTGGTCGATCACGAAGCCGGTGACCTCCGTGGCCGCGATGATCCTTGTCGAGGAAGGAATTATCAGTCTCCGGGACCCCCTGGAGACCTTCATTCCGGCCTTCGCCGACACCCGGGTCTACCGGCGTGGCCCGGTGTCACGACCCGTCTCGGAGCCTCTCCAGGATCCGATCCGGATCGGGCATCTGCTCAGCCACACCTCCGGCCTCACCTACGGCTTCCACCGCGCGCATCCGGTGGACGAGCTGTACCGCGAGGCGGGCTTTGAATGGACGACACCGCCTGGGATGGACCTCGCCACCTGCTGCGAGCGCTGGGCGGAGTTCCCGCTGCTGTTCCAACCCGGTTCGGCCTGGAACTACGGCGTCTCCAGCGACGTCTTGGGCCGGGTCATCGAGGTCGCCTCGGGCCAGCCGCTCGACGAGTTCCTTTGCCAGCGCGTCCTCGCGCCATTGGGCATGGTGGACACCGGGTTCTGGGTACCGAAGCAGGACGCCGACCGGCTCGCCGGCTTCTATCTGGTCGGCCCGGACGGCCGCGCGGTGCGCGACGACCACGTGGCCGGAACCGGGCTGAACCGTCCCGCCTGCCTATCAGGCAGCGCCGGCCTGGTCACCACCCTGCCGGACTACCACCGTTTCGCGCAGATGCTGCTGGGTGGCGGCGAACTGCAGGGCGTCCGCCTGCTCGCGCCGGGCACGGTCGACCTGATGGCCCGCAATCACCTCCCCGACGGTGGCGACCTGCAGGCGGTGGGGCGCCCGGTCTTCTCCGAGATGCCGTTCGAGGGCATGGGCTTCGGGCTGGGGTTCGCCGTGGTCACCGATCCGGTCCGCACCCGCGGGCTGTACTCGGCGGGCGAGTTCGGCTGGCACAGCGCGGCAAGCACCATTTTCTGGGTCGACCCCGCCGCCGACCTCACTGTGATTTTCATGGCACAGCTCATGCCCTCCAGTGCCTATCCGCTGCACTCCCGACTGCGTCAGCTGGTCAACCAGGCGGTGGTCGGCCGGCCACGCACCCGCCTCGAGGACGACGTCGTCGCCCGGCCGGTTCGTGCCCTCGGCTGAACGGTCGCGGCCAAGGACGGACGCAGCGCCGCTCGCCCAGACCCAGCGCAGCCGAGCCGTCCACCAGGTTCCCATCGGAGGAGAACCCGCATGTGCTCGCCACACACAGTCAGCGGTATCACGCCGGGCACGGACCCGGCGCGGCAGCCGGACCTCGCCGAGAGTCCCGAGCAGACAACTCCCGCCGCGGGTGCCGGTCACCCGCCGCGGGCCGCGCTCCCGCTGGCGGAGCTGCGCGGCCAGGTGATCGATCTGACCCACGTGCTCGGCCCGGACTGGCCCGTGTTCACGATGTACGTCGACCCTCCGGAGGTCCGCCGTCTCGCCTCTCTCGAACCAGATGAGTACAACGCCTTCGAGCTGCGGGTGAACGAGCATGTGGGCACGCACATAGACGCGCCGCGCCACTTCGACGACGAGGGTCTGTCCGTCGACCGCATTCCGGCGCAAGACCTCATCGCCCCGTTGTGCGTGGTGCGTATAGGGGAACGCGCGCAGCGCGACAACATCACGGAACTGGGTGTCGACGATCTGCTTGGGTGGGAGCGTGCGCATGGTCGCATACCAGCCGGTGCCTTCGTGGCGATGGAAACGGGCTGGGCACCTCGCCTGCATCAGCCGGGGGCGTTTCTGAACTTTGACGAGGCGGAAGGGATCTTCCGATTTCCCGGTATCGCGCCCGAGACCGCCGCGTTCCTCGTCGAGGATCGCGCGGTGATCGGAGTCGGAACCGATACGACGAGCCTGGACACCGGAACCCGCCCCGCCACTCCTGAGACCCACCGCGTGCTTCTGCCCGCCGGCCGGTACGGCATCGAGTGCCTCGCCGGACTCGACCAGGTGCCCGATTCCGGCTCGCTGATCATCGTCGGCGCGCCCAGGCACCGTGACGGCACCGGTGGCCAGGCCCGGGTCTTCGCACTGGTCTAGGCCGCGGCCGGGGGCCCGTCCCGCCGCACCTCGCTCGTCTGACGGTGACGCGCGCCCGCAGGCATCTCGCACCACTACGACCCCAGGGAGCTGCAATGGTCAACATCTACCCGCCCGCGCCCACGGGCTCGGCCCAGGGCACCCAGCAGCCCGGTGTCCAGGAGTTCGGCCGTCCGACACAGTGGCGGCGGGAACGCTACCGAGACGGCGTTTTCAGTCATGAGCTCGACACGGAGTGGGAACGGCTCCAGCTGCTCGAGTCGGTCCTCGACCACCACACCATCAGCCGTCTGCGCGCCCTCGGCGTCGGGCCAAGCACCCGTTGCCTGGAGATCGGTGGTGGAGCCGGTTCCGTGGCCCGATGGATGGCCGAGCAGGGCGCACGAACCACTGTGACCGATCTCGACACCAGGTTCGTCGACGGACTGGCGGCGGACGGCGTGGAGGTCCTGCGCCACGACGCCTATGTCGACGACTTTCCCGCCGGCTCGTTCGACGTCATTCACTGCCGTTACGTGCTGGTGCATCTACCCGACCAGGAGCAGGTGATCTCACGGATCGCGTCTTGGCTGGCGCCCCATGGGGTGCTGGTGGTCGAGGAGCCCGCCTTCTTCCCCATAGAGAACGCTCCCCATCCGGCCTATCGCAAGGTGATGCTCGCGTTCCGGCGTCATCTGGAGCGGGTGGTCGGTACGGACACGGCGTGGGCACGAGCACTGCCGGTGCCCCTTGAGGGCGGCGGCTTGGTGGACGTCGGCTTTGACGCCCGGCTCCAGCTGATCGCCGGCGGGGACGCGGAGGCCGAGTGGTGGCGCCTCACGCTGGAGCAGACCCGGGCCGCGATCGTGGCGGAGGGGACCGTGCAGGATCACGACTTCGATGAGGCGTATGCCGAGCTCAGGTCGCCTGCATTCCATGACGTGTCCCTCGCGGTCTTCACGGCATGGGGTCGGCGCCCCGGGCAGTGACCAACACCTCAGTATCGAGCGCTACAAGACAGTTTGACTCAAAACCTTCTGCTGTCTACAGTATTCTCACTAGCTGCCACGCATTTCGCGTCGGCGTCTCGCCCCGGCGGGACGCCTGCCACATCGTCGCCGCCACACCAGCCCAGATGGTCGGGTATGGCGGCAATCTCTAGGTTGTGGTTCCGCGTTCCCAGCCGCAGCCGTCCGCCAAAGGTTTCACCCAGGTTTTTCGAGCCGCTCATTCCCTTTTTAACTGGCAGGGTACCACCTGAACCGGATAGGGGATAATATGGAAGATCCAGTTCGATCGGACCCATCGAAGCCGACGACCGACGATGGTTCCACGCAAGCCGTGCTCGACGCCCTGAACGAATTCATCGCCGGCCTAAACGGCCATGACGTCCATGCCTGGGCGGACACGATTCACTTTCCCCACCTCCGCGTCCACGAAGGCGCCCTGACAGTCTGGCAGACACGGGAGGAGTATGTCGAGCGCAGCCGGCAGGAGCTGGCAGACCTGCTCGGCAGTGGCTGGAGCCACAGCAGCCTGGACTCGTGGAGCATCGTTCATCAGTCGCGCACGAACGCGCACGTCGCTGTTCGGTTCGGCCGCTTCGACGCCACTGGAGACCGCCTCTCCACGTTCGACTCCCTGTACATCCTCAAACGCGCCGACCATCGCTGGGGCGTGCTCGCCAGGATCGGCTTCGAGGTGCAGTTAGTGTCCTGAGTCGTTAATTCTTTCGCAGTAGGCTGCGAGGGTCTCGAGGATCTGATCGGCGGTCTTGGTCCAGACGAACGGCTTCGGGTCCTTGTTCCACCTGTTGATCCACCGGCGGATGTCGACTTCGAGTTCCACGACAGAGCGGTGGGCGGACCGGCGGAGCTTGCGGTTGGTCAGCTCACCGAACCAGCGTTCGACCAGGTTCATCCACGACGACGAGGTCGGGGTGAAATGCAGGTGGAATCTCGGATGGCTCAGCAGTCAGTTCTTCACTGCCGGGGTCTTGTGTGTGGCCTAGTTATCAAGGATCAGATGCAGGTCGTACTCTTTCGGCGCTGAGGCATCGATCAGCTTCAAAAACCGGAGGAACTCCTGATGGCGGTGCCGCCGGTAGGACTGGGCGATCACAGCCCCTGGCCTGAGATCCAACGCCGCGAACAGGCTCGTCGTACCGTGGCGCACATAGTCGTGGGTCATCCGCGCCGGCGTCCCCGGCAACACCGGCGCCGTCCGATCCAAAGCCTGGATCTGGCTCTTCTCGTCCACGTAGAGAACAATCGCTTTCTCCGGCGGGTTGAGATACACCCCGACACCCTCGACATCGACCGGGTCGACCAGTGCGTGTCCCCAGCAGGCGGCGACCCCTCCAACCTCCGAGTGATCACTCCCTCGACCTGGTCGTCGGACACCATGCGCGGCCGGCCCGGCTGCGGCTCATCGACCAACCCCTCCAACCGATCCGCCCACGCCACTTCGCCACCGTCGGCAACGACACCCCGGCCAGCGCCGCGACCTGCCCGTTCGTCCCACCCTCCGCACACGCCAACACAATCCTCGACCGCTGCGCCAACGCCTGCGACGTCTTTGGCCGACGCACCCAAACCTCCAACGCCTTCCGCTCGCCCTCGGAGAACACGATCGATACAGCACGCGGACCCGGAAAAACCCCAGCATACGATCTAAAAAACAACTGGCGACTCAAGACACTAGACGTGCCGTCCTGATGGCAACGAACCCGGGGCCCGGCCGCCAGAGCTCCGTCCACCAGCAAGTGAACGCCGCGCGCGTCCATCGCCTGCCGCCGGTGCGGTGCGGAAAGAACCTGACGATCTCGGTTAAGAACGCCGATAGGGATGCATCGTGCCCAAGCGGAGGAACCTTGACGATCTCGCAGATCTCCGACCCTCTCGACGTTCACACGGCAGGTGGTCCGGGAGCAGAGCTACATTATCACCCGGCATCGCCAGCCAAGCCGACCAATGTGATGATCTGCGCTTCTTCTCCCCTGGCCCAAGCGGGGCTACGATCCGTTCTTCAGGTTATGAACGGTATGTTACACGTGGTCGAACTGGACAGCCAGCAAGTCGCGAAAATAATGCGATCGGTCACGCCTGATGTAGTCATTCTACACGATTCCTGCGACGTCGGGAGCGGGGTTGGCCTCGTTCGCCAGATCCAGGCGTCGGCTCTCGTCCACCCAGCCAGAGTAGTGGTAATGACGCAGTACGACGAGGCGCATCACATCACCGACTACCTGGCGGCCGGTGCTCGCGGCCTGATCAGACTGGACAGTTCCGAGCAAGAAATACTACGAGCCCTGTGCGCCGTCCGTGCGGGGCACGCCCATATCGCGCCGGAGGTGGCGAGCCGCCTGGTCAATTTCGTTCTTGGTCGTCTTCCCCCAGTGGGACACGTGCAGGTCGCACGGCTGCGCGACCTGACCGGCCGCGAACGGGAGGTGTTCCGGCTGGTCGCCGCCGGAATGTCGAACTCCGAGGTTGCCCAGGGCCTGAACCTCAGCGAGAAGACGGTGAAGTTCCACGTGTCGAACATCCTGTTCAAGCTCGATCTGCGTACCCGCGTGCAGGCCGTGCTCGTCGCCCGCCTGGCGGCGGCCACCGCAGGCGAGTACTGACCGACACGGTACATGGGCGGAATCAAGTAGTCATGGCGACGCATGACTTTCCAACAATTCGGCGAAGACCTCGACTGGCTTCGCCCATGTAA